>CAZYHO010000271.1:0-6709 GCA_964647495.1 uncultured Akkermansia sp.
CCAAACCGAGTCCTATGAATGCGAATGCTCACCGTTTTTCCCGCCGGGCTTTTCTGCGCGGCGCGGGCGTCACCATGGCGTTGCCGTGGTTCGAATCGTTCACGGTCTGGGGCGACGTGCCGCGGGTCAACAAGCCCGCCAGCGAAGCGCCGGTCCGGCTGTGCGTGACCTTCTCCGGCAACGGTTTCCACTCCAGGGAGTGGTGGGCGAAGGGCGAAGGCCGGGCGATGGAGCTGGGGAAAGTGCTGGCGCCGCTGAAGGATTTCCGGGAGAAGATGCTCTTCGTGCGCGGGCTGTATCACGAGGAGGCGACCAAGGGGAACATCCACAGCTCCCAGACCGGCAATATGCTTTCCGGCGCGCCGATCGCGAGCGGCGGCGAGATCCGCTCAGGCACGAGCTTCGACCAGGCGCTCGCCCAGACGTACGGCCGCAGCACGAAAGTGCCGAGCCTCGTGCTCGCGTGCGAAAAATCGAACCCGTCGGTGCACAAGAACTACTCGATGCTGTACAGCTCGCACATCTCGTGGAGTTCGCCCACGACGCCGACGCCGCTGGAGCTTTACCCCGCGCTGGCCTTCGACCGTCTCTTCAAGGATGAGGCCTCGCCCGCCGACCTCAGCGTACTCGACGCGGTGCTCTCCGACGCGCAGGACCTGCGGCGCAAGCTCGGCCGGACCGACCAGCACAAACTCGACGAATACCTCGACAGCGTGCGCGACGTGGAGAAACGCCTCGAAAACGCCGGCCAGCGCGGCGAGTTGCAAGGCTGGCGGCCGACGCTCGACAAGCCGAACATGCAGCGCCCCGCCGACGGCATCCCGCAGGACATCGGCGAGCACATGCGGCTCATGATGGACATCCTCGTGCTCGGTTTCCAGACCGACACCACGCGCATCACCACGCTCAAGCTCAACAACGACCACAGCGCCCTGCGTTTCCCGAACATCGCCAGCGTCCAGCAGCCGGGCCATGGCATCGACTACATGATCCACCACCTGCTTTCACACAGCGACGGCGACGACTGGCTGAAGGTGAACCAATTTTTCATGGAGCAGGTCGCCTACCTCGCGCGCAGGCTCGACAGCATCCGCGAGGGGGATCGCACGCTGCTCGACAACACCATGCTCCTGCATTGTTCCAGCATGATGGCCGGCGCGGCTCACAACAACGACCAGCTTCCGGTCGTCGTGCTCGGTGGCGCGGGCGGGCGGCTCAAAGGCGGCCGCGTGCTCGACTATCAGGGCAAACCCGAGCGCCAGCTCTGCCGCCTGTTCCTTTCCATGATGGACAAGATGGAACAGCGCCCCGGAAACTTCGGGGACGCGGGTGCGATGCTGGAGGAGGTATGAAGCGATCCATTTTCATCGCCTGCCTCGGCCTTGGAGCGGCGCCTGTCGCGACGCCGGCCGGCGCCGAGATCCGCGGCCTCCTGCAGACATACTGCCTCACGTGCCACTCGACCGAAGAACAGAAGGGCGAGCTGGATCTGGAAAGCTCGGATATTCACCGGGAGCCGCGCGTCTGGGAGCATGTGCTCGACCAGATCGAGCTGGGCGAGATGCCGCCGAAGAAATCGAAACAACCCACCGACGACGAGAAGGCGCGCCTCGTCGGCTGGGTCCGCCGCACGCTGGATCAAATCGCGCTCGAGAATGCCGGCGATCCCGGCCCCGTCGTGTTGCGGCGGCTCTCGAACATGGAATACACGTATGCCTTGCGAGACTTGACCGGCGTCGGTTCGCTCGATCCGGCGCGGGAGTTTCCGGTCGACGGCGCGGCGGGCGAAGGATTCACGAATGCGGGCGCGGCGCTCGTGATGTCACCCGCATTGCTCACGAAGTATCTCGACGCGGCGAAGGAGGTGGCCGCGCACGCGGCTTTCACGCCGCACGGCCTGCGGTGGTCCGCCAGCACATCGGCGCAGGACTGGACGGACGAGGCGCTGGCGGCCATCCGCGCGATTTACGCGCGCCACACGACGGACGCCACGGGCACGCAAACCGTCCAGCAGGGGATCGAACTGGACACAGGCACCGGCAGCGGCCGTCTGCCGCTCGCACGCTATCTCGATGCCCTGCAAGGGCGCGCCGGCGGCGATGGCCTGAGCGCGAAATACCTCGGAATCCTGCGCGACGCGCTGACCGGCACGGAACCATCGACGCTGCTCGGGCCGCTGCGCGAGAAATTCCAGGCGAGCCAGCTCACCGCGGACGACATCGAACCGTGGCAGCGCGTGCTGTGGAAGTTCGGCAGCGTCGGGCTGCTCAGGCAGTCCAGCGCCCCCAGGACGTGGCAGGAGCCTGTGACGCCCCTCGTCCCGCAGCAGGAGTTGCGGGTGAAACTGGATGGCGGACGCGACCATACACTCTTTCTGGTGACCGGAAGCGCGGGCGATGGGGCGGACGGAGATGCCGTCGTCTGGGAAGATCCGCGGCTGGTCGCCAAAGACCGGCCCGATCTGCCCCTCGACAGTCTGCCTGAACTGGTGGCGCACCTCGAGGCGCAGCGCGCGCAGATCATCGCAGGCACGGAGGCGTGTCTGGCGGTACTGGCGGAAAACAAACCGGACGCCGATCCGGCATTGGTGGCCCTGTGGCGCGACTATCTCGGCTTCGGCCCGACGAAGCTGGAGCCGTTGATGGCGACGAAGCTGGACGGCTCCTCGGGATACGCTTTTATCCAAGGCTGGAACGGTGGCGGCGACCTCAGTGTGCTCGCCAATTCATCGGATACGACCGTCCGCATCCCGGGCATCATGCAGGCCCACAGCGTCGCCACGCATCCCTCACCGGATCGCGCGTCGGTCATCGCATGGCAGAGCCCGGCGGCGGCGGAGTTGAGCCTCAGCGGCAGCGTGGTTCCCGCGCATCCCGAGTGCGGCAACGGCGTGAGCTGGGCGCTGGAAGTCCGCCGCGGCCACGCCGGCGAGCGGCTCGCCGCGGGCGTGGCGCAGGGAGCCACGGTCGTGCCGTTCGGCCCGTTCGAGAATGTGCGGGTCGAGGCCGGCCAGGTCGTCGCGCTGATCATCGGTCCGCACGGAGGCAATCACGCCTGCGACCTCACGACGGTCAATCTCACGCTCAGCGATGGCCGGACGACATGGGATCTCGCACGGGATGTGTCGCCGAACATCCTGGCGGGAAATCCCCATGGCCCGTGGCATTTCCTCAGCCAGCCTGTCGCGCTGGAGGCGTCCGGAGATCTGCCCGCGCCGATGGTCGAATGGCGGAAGGCGCCCTCGGCCGCGCTGGCGGCGGAAGTGCGCGAGCATCTGGAAAACGACTTTCCGCTGACCCATCCGCTGCTGACTCAGGCGATGCGGTCGTTCCGGCCGACGGCGCCCGCCGCGGCGCTGACCGCGCAAGCGCCATCGGTTATCGAAGTGAACATCCCCGCCGCATTGGCGCAGGGCACCGAATTCGTCGTCACAGGCCGGCTGGCCTCCGCCGGTGAGGGGAGTGTGCAGATGCAGGTGCTCACGGAAAGACCGGCGGCTCCGCTCACCGCCGCGTTGCCCGGCGTGCCGGTCATCGTCGGCGATGGCAGCGCGGCCCGCACGCGCTGGGAGGCCGGCCTGGACGAGTTCCGCGCGCTTTTCCCGGTCGCTCTCTGCTACACGAGGATTGTGCCGGTGGATGAAGTCGTCACGCTGACGCTCTTTCACCGTGAAGACGACCACCTGCGACGGTTGATGCTCGACGATGCCGAGGCCCGCGAGCTGGACCTGCGGTGGGACGAGTTGTTCTTCGTGAGCGAGGCCCCGCTCAAGCTGGTGGATGCCTACGAACAGATCGTGCAATACGCCACGCAGGACCGTCCGGATCTCGTGACGGAGTTCGACCCGTTGCGCGAGCCGATCCTCAAGGCTGCCGAAGATTTCAAGGAGCAGCAAGAGGCCGCCGAAGCCACCCACCGCGAGGCCGTGCTCGATTTCGCGGCCCGCGCGTGGCGCCGCCCGCTCACGGAAGCGGAAACCGCCGCGCTGCGGAATCTGCCACCACGTCTCATGCTCACGCGCGTGCTCGCCTCGCCGGCATTCCTGTATCGCGCCGAGTCGGCTCCGGAAAAAACCGGGCCGGTCAATGACCGGGAACTCGCCACGCGCCTCAGTTTCTTCCTGTGGTCCTCCGCGCCCGATGACGAATTGAGCGCGCTCGCCGCGGCCGGCCGGCTGCGCGATCCCGACGTGCTCGGCGCGCAGGCCCGGCGCATGCTGCAAAGCCCGAAGGTGCGCCGCCTCGCCACTGAATTCGGATGCCAGTGGCTGCATGTGCGCGATGTCGCCACGCTCGACGAGAAGAGCGAGCGTCACTTCCC
Source organism: uncultured Akkermansia sp. (assembly GCA_964647495.1). GTDB lineage: Bacteria > Verrucomicrobiota > Verrucomicrobiia > Verrucomicrobiales > V1-33 > CAJBME01. The sequence goes on from CAZYHO010000271.1 coordinate 4,321, forward strand.
GACGTTCCCCGAACTGCGTGAGGCCATGCAGGAGGAAGTCACCCTGTTCTTCACGGACCTCTTCCAGAACGATCACAGTGTGCTCTCGCTGCTGGATGCGGATCACACATTCGTGAACGGCGCGCTGGCGCGGCACTATGACCTGGATGTGGCCGGCGATGAAGGCGGATGGCAGCGCGTGGGCGGCCTGCGCGACCACGGCCGCGGCGGCATCCTCGGATTCGCCGCAACCCTGGCCAAACACTCCGGCGCCTCACGCAACAGCGCCATCCTGCGCGGCACATGGATCAGCGAAGTCGTCCTCGGTGACAAACTGCCCCCGCCTCCCAAGGGCGTGCCCGTGCTGCCCGACGAGGCTCCCGCCGACCTCACCGAACGCCAGCTCATCGAACGCCATACCAGCGATCCGAATTGCGCCGCCTGCCACAATCGCATCGATCCCTACGGCTTCGCGCTGGAGGGTTTTGACGCCATCGGCCGCGCCCGCATCGCCGATACGAAAACAGTGCTCTACGACGGCACCGCGGTGGACGGTCTCGCCGAGCTGCGCGGCTACCTGCTCGGGAGCCGGCGCGACGATTTCCTGGAGCAGTTCTGCCGCAAGCTCATCGGCTATGCTCTCGGCCGCGGTTTCCAGCTCTCCGATCGTCCGCTGGTCGCGGCCATGATGAAAAGCGATCTGCGCGCCGGCACGCTGGTCGAGCAGCTTGTCCGCAGCCGCCAGTTCCGGGAAGTGCGGGGAAAAGAATTCGATGCCGGGCACTGAGCCTCGCTGCGCGCGCCTGCGAACGCGGCATTCCCGTCGGCAACATTCCGGATTTCCATGATCACCCTCGCAGACAAAATCGCCGTTGTTACCGGAGCCGGCTCCGGCATCGGCGCCGCCATCGCGACATGCTTCGCGCAGGCCGAAGCGCTGGTTTACGTCGCCGACTGCGACGAGCGGGCCGCCCGCCAATCCGCCGAGAAGATTCTGGAAAGCGGCGGGCGGGCGAAGGCGCTCGTCGTGGACGTGAGCGAGGAGGGCTCCTGCGAGTCGTGCGTGCGCACGGTGCTGGAGGAAAACGGGGGCCGCTGCGACGTGCTTGTAAACAACGCCGGCATCGGCCATGTGGGCACCATTCTCACCACCGAGCCGCACGACATGGACCGGCTGTGGCGCGTGAATGTGCTCGGCGCCTATTTCATGTCCCGCGCCGTGCTCCCGGCCATGCTCCGGCGGGGTGCGGGATCCATTATCCACATCGCCTCCATCGCCGGCGTGACCGGCATGGAAACCCGCTTCGCCTACACGACCACCAAGCACGCCATCGTGGGCATGACCCGGGCCATGGCCATGGACCACGGCGCCACCGGCGTCCGCATCAACTGCATCTGCCCCGGGCGCGTGAAGACGCCGTTTGTGGACGCCCGCCTGCGGGAATATCCCGATCCCGACGACTACCGGCGGCAGATGGAAGCGCCGCATGCGATGAAACGCATGGCCCGCCCGGAGGAAATCGCCACTGCAGCCCTCTACCTCGCCAGCGATGCCGCCTCTTTCGTCACAGGCAGCGCCATGATCGTGGACGGCGGATACACCGCCGGTAAATGATCTCTCCACCGCTCTCATTTTCGACGACACATCAACACATCCCGACATGCGCCTCATCCGCTATCAAGATACCACCGGTTCCATCCACCACGCCGCGCTGCAACCCGACGGCGGGGCGCGCCGCATCGAAGGCGACATCTTCGGTGATTTCCGCGTCACCGAAGAAGCCGTCACGCCGCACCGGCTCCTCGCGCCGCTGGCGCCGGCGGCTGTCTTCTGCATCGGCCTCAACTACCGGAAACACGCCGAGGAAACCAGGGCCCCGATCCCGGAGTACCCCGTGCTTTTCATGAAATCGCCCGGCGCCGTGCAGAATCCCGGCGAGCCGATCGTCCTCCCGACCCATCTGCGCAGCGAGCAGGTGGATTACGAATGCGAACTCGCAGTCGTCATCGGCAAGCGCTGCAAAAACGTGTCCCGGGACAGGGCGTTCGATTTCGTGCTCGGCTACACCTGCGCCAACGACGTGAGCGCGCGCGACTGGCAGATCAAGCGCAGCGGCGGCCAGTGGTGCCGCGGCAAGACATTCGACACCTTTGCGCCGCTCGGTCCGTGCCTCGTGCTCAAGGACGAGCTTCCCGACCCCAACGCCCTCGGCATCCGGACGGTGCTCAATGGCCAGACCATGCAGGACTCGAACACCAGCGACATGATCTTCGACGTGCCAGCGCTCATCGAGTTTCTCAGCGGCAGCACCACGCTCCTTCCCGGAACCGTCATTCTGACCGGCACGCCGCAGGGTGTCGGCGTGGCGAGGACGCCGCCGGTGTTTCTCCAGCCCGGAGACACCGTGAC
>CAZYHO010000272.1:0-3702 GCA_964647495.1 uncultured Akkermansia sp.
ACGGATTCAAAGAGGCGGTCAAAGTTTGCTTCTATGTTTTGTCGCCAATTCGCGACAGCGGCTTCATCGCCAGCAATTTTGCTTTCCTTGCCGAAGTAATCCAAGGCAAGCATGAATGGCCGCTGGGAGCTATTTTGTTGAGCGAGCCCCTCAGGCCGCGAAGCTTTCGCCGCAGGAGCAGGTGACGACGGCGTTGGGATTTTTGACTTTGAAGCCGCCTTGCTGGAGGTCGTCCGAGAAGTCAAGTTCGCTGCCGCTGACGAAGAGGGCGCTTTTGGGATCGATGACGACGCGCACGCCGCCGGTGGGGACGAGGATGTCGCGGTCGCGGGGGCCGTCGACGAGGTCCATTTTGTACTGGAGGCCGGAGCATCCGCCGCCGACGACGGCGATGCGCAGGGCTCCGTACTCGGCGCGTCCCTGTTTTTGGAGGAGGCCGGAGAGGCGGGCGGAGGCCTGGGGAAGCACTTTGATGAGCTTTTCGTTGCCGATCTTGACGTTGGTGGGGAGCGCGGAAGCGGTCACGGTTTTCGCTATACGCGAGGAGGCGGGGCGTGACAAGCGCGCACGCCTCCGCTAAGGGCTGACCCCATGTCCGCGAGGAATGCCCGCCGCGCCGCCTCCGAAGTGCCGCCCAGCCATCCGCGGTTCGCTTCGCTGGTCGCGCGCGAGCGCATCGTGGCCGGTGTCGAGGCGGGCGTCACGTCGATGCACGGGCTCATCGCGCAGGGGCGGGGCGAGGCATTCGATTATCTCTTGGGTGAAACGACACATCCCTTCGCCGTGAAAGCGATCGAGGCGGCGGCGGCGCTGCTCCTGCGCGCGCGGCATCCCGTGATTTCGGTGAACGGCAACGTGGCGGCCCTGGCAGCCTCCGACATCGTGCGGCTGGGAGCGCTCGCCGACGCGCCGCTGGAAGTGAACATATTTCACAGCTCCAGGGCGCGTGAGCGCGCCATCCGGCAGGCGCTCAAGGCGGCGGGGGCGGCGCGTGTCCTGATGCCGTCGCGCACCACCGTCCTGCCGGGCCTCGACCACAACCGGCGTTTCGTCCACCCCGGCGGAATCGCGCCTGCGGATGTCGTGTTCGTCCCGCTCGAAGACGGTGACCGCTGCGAGGCGCTGCGCCGCGCCGGCAAGGACGTGATCACCGTCGATCTCAATCCGCTTTCGCGCACGGCCCGCACCGCGACCATCACGATCGTGGACAACCTCGTCCGCTGCCTGCCGCGTCTGTGCGAGCAAGTCGCCGCCCTGCGGCAACGCGGCCCCGCCGCCTGGAGCCGGATCCTGCTCCGGTATCGGCACGAGCGTGTTCTGCTAGCCGCGGAGCGCCGCCTGCGGCGGATGGCGACGTGATCGGATTGTTAGTGGTTTCATCCAGCCTCAATTGTCCCTATGGTGTCCTTTATGTCCCTTGTGTCCCTCAGGTCCTTCTCAAACCGCCACCGCATCGCCCGGCGGCTCGCCGTTTTCCTCGCCACCGCGATGGTAAGTTTCGGGAACCCGGTTGCGGTGGCGGACGAGGCGGCGGCTGGCGCGGTGGACGAGAAAGCGGACAAAAGCGCGGCCGAGACGGCGGAAAAGCCGGCCGAGGCGGCGTCCGATTTCCCGCTGCGTGTCATGGCCTGGAACATCCGGCACGGGCGGGGCGAGGATGGGAAGGTGGATCTGGAGCGGATCGCCGGGGTGATTGCGCAGCAGAAGCCGGACGTGGTGTTGTTGCAGGAGGTCGATGAGCGGGCGCGGCGGACCGGCCAGGTCGCGCAAACGGAGGTGCTGGCGCGCCTGACCGGACTGAAAGGGACGTTTGGCAAGGCGATGGACTTCGAGGGCGGCGGATACGGCAACGCCGTGCTGGCCCGGTGGGAGCCGGTCGAGTCGCGCGTGATTCCGCTGCCGGGCGGCGACGAACCGCGCTGCGCCCTGGCCGTGGCGATCGACCTGCCGGACGGACGCGGCCGGATCACCGTGGTGAGCACGCACCTCGATGCGCGATCGGCCGAGGCGCGCGCCACGCACGCGAAAGAACTGTCAGCCGGCCTCGCGGGCCAGCCGGAGTGCCTCGTCCTGGGCGGCGATTTTAATGCCACGCGCGACGATGCGCCGCTGACGGTTTTCGGCGAGCCGTGGCTGCACCCGATGAAAGAAGGCGACGCCACCGGCACCATCCCGGCGGGGGAGCCGCGCCACGAGATCGATTTTATCCTCGTCAAACCGGCGCGCGACGGCACGCCGCCCGCCATCACGCGCTACATGGTGGTCGAGGAAAAGATCGCGTCGGATCACAGGCCGATCGTGATGGACCTGCGGCTGCCCGCTACTTCCCGATACAAAAACGGCCAAAAATGACGCCGAGCAATTCCTCGGCATCGACCTGCCCGACGACCTCGCCGATCGCCTGAAGCGCGGAGCGCAATTCCTCGGCCACAAGCTCGGGCGGGTGCCCCGCCGCGAGGAGCGCGCGCGCGGCGTCGAGCCCGTCACGGGCGCGCTGGAGGCACAATTGGTGACGGGCGTTGATGGCGACGAGGTCCGGCGACCAGGTGATGGCGCCGCCGGTGATGGCTTTCTCGATGGCGCCGGCCAGGTCGTCGAGCCCGGTGCCGGCGGTGCACGAGACGCGCACGGCGGGCATTTCCTGCCAGGACGGGTGCTCGCCGAGATCGGCCTTGTTGAGGACGAGGATTCGGGCCGCGGAGGCGGCGGCATCCGGGGAAATCCGGGATTCGCGTGGCCGGGATCCGTCGGCGACCTCGATGACGAGTTCGGCCTGGCGGAGCGCGGCCTCGGACCGCTCGATGCCCGCCCGCTCCAGAGCGTCCGCCGCCTCGCGCAGGCCGGCCGTGTCGATGAGCCGCAAAGGCAGGCCGCGCACATTGATCACTTCCTCCAGCGTGTCGCGCGTCGTGCCCGGGATGTCGCTCACGATGGCGCGGTCGAACCCGAGCAGGCGGTTGAGCAGGCTGGATTTGCCGACGTTCGGGGCGCCCACAATGACGGTGCGCACACCTTCGCGCAGGATGCGGCCTTGATCCGCGGTGGCCAGCAGGCGTTCGACGGCCTGATGCGCCGAGCCGATCCGCGCGATCAGCGCCGCACCGGTATCCGGGTCGATGTCGTCCTCCGGAAAATCGAGGAATGCCTCGACGTGCGCGAGCAGCCCGAGCAGGTCGGCGCGCAGGGATTCCATGCTCGCGCCGAGCCTGCCCGCGAGTTGCTCGCGGGCGGCGCGGAGCGCGAGGTCGGTCTGCGCCGAGATCAGATCCATCACCGCTTCGGCCTGCGTCAGGTCGAGCTTGCCATTGAGGAAGGCGCGCTGTGTGAATTCGCCCGGTTCGGCCAGCCTCGCTCCGGCGGCCATCACTGTTTCGAGGACGCGGCGCGTGACGAGAATCCCGCCGTGCCCGGTGAACTCGACCACGTCCTCGCCCGTGAAGCTGGCCGGTCCCTGAAAAAAAGTCGCCAGCCCGTCGTCGACCACCGCTTCCCGCCCGTCCTCGCCGTGGCGCACGACGCGGCCGAAAGTGGCCAGTCGCGGCGTCACCAATTCCCGGCCGCGCCAGCACCGGGCAAAGATTTCGCGGGATCCCGGGCCGCTCAGGCGGACCAGCGAGACCGCGCCCTGTCCAAACGGGCTGGCCACCGCGGCGATTGTATCACTCAACAGCGTCACAGGGGATCAATGGACGCGAAATGAGG
>CAZYHO010000272.1:3802-6706 GCA_964647495.1 uncultured Akkermansia sp.
CACCGGATAAATCATGGCAGGCCAAGCTTCGGCTCCCCAATCCGCTTGATGATCATGATGATGAAAACGACCCCAAAAGCACTCGTTGCCGCCGCGATCCTGGCCGGCATTCCGCTCCTGGCCGACCCCCTGCTCAGCCCGGATGATCCGATCATCGCGTTCGATCTCGACGCGGCCGGCGTATTGCTCAGTGACTACCCGGCGAGCGACGGGCCGGCAAGCGCGATCGACGGACGGATATCCACGAAATACGCGAATACGGCCAGGACCTATGCCGGCTTCATCGTGACGCTTCCCTCGGCGCAAGCCGTGCAGAGCTTCGTCATCACCACTGGCTCGATCGCCGTCCAGGGAGATCCGGCTGAGTGGGTCATCTACGGAACGAACGAGCCGATCACAAGCGCCGACAACAGCACGGGAGACAGCGAGAATTGGGAGGAGATCTTCCAGGGCACGCTCGAATTGCCCGCCGCGCGCCAAACGCCCGGACCGGTGACCGGTTTCCCCAATTCGACCGCCTACACATCGTACCGCCTCGTCTTTCCGACGCTGAAGGCCGCCACGGCTCCCGCGATGCACATCGGGGAAATCCAGTTTTACCCCGAAGAGGATGGCTCCGGCGATCCGCTGCTCAGCCCCGGCCTGCCGATCATCGCCATCCATTCGCCGCTGCATGACAGTCGGTCCCCCGCCAACGAAACGGCCGATCTCGCCTTCGATGACAACACGGCGACCAAATACCTGAACTTCGGGAAACTCCACACCGGCTTCATCGTCACACCCGAGATCGGCCCGAGCGTCGTACGCAGCATCCGCGTCACGAGCGCCAACGATGCCGTCGACCGCGATCCGTCAAGCTTTCAGATCTTCGGCACCGACGACCCGATCACGAGTTTCGACCACGATACCGGCGAGGAGGAAAACTGGACGCTCGTGGCCGAAGGCGCCCTGGCGCTGCCCGCGACGCGCTTCGCGGAGGCGCCGATCGTGAGCTTCCCGAATTCCACGGCCTGGACCTCATGGCGGATCGTTTTTCCCACGGTCAAAAATCCCGCCGCCGCGAACTCAATGCAGATCTCCGAGGTGCAACTATTCACCGAAGAGGACGGCGGCGGTGATCCCGTGCTTACGCCGGGCGACCCCGTGGTTCCGATCCAGAGACTGGTGAGTGACAGCGCCTATCGCAGCGACAAAGAAGGGCCGCCCGAGGCGGTCGACGGCCTGGCCTCCACCAAGTACCTGAATCTTGGCGGCCGGCGCAGCGGGTTCATCGTGACGCCCGCCGCCGGAGCGCGCGCGGTCCAGAGTTTTGTGCTGACGACGGCCAATGACCAGGTCGCCAGTGACCCGGCCAGCTTCCTGATCTACGGAACGAATTCCCCGATCGCAAGCCTCGATAACAGCACCGGCCTGCTCGAAAACTGGACATTGGTCGCGTCCGGCGATCTCGACCTGCCAGACGAGCGCGGCGTCGCGGCTCCGGCCGTCAGCTTCACCAACGCGGCCTCATTCACGTCGTGGAAGCTCATCTTTCCGAGCTTGAAAGACCGCCTCGTCGCCAATGGAATGCACATCGCCGAGGTCCAGTTCTTCACCGGAGCGAACGGCGCCGGAACACCGGTCCTCGCGCCGGGTGACCCTATCATCGCGGTTCAGCTCCCTCTTGGCATCAGCAGTTCGCCCGGCCATGAAAGTCCGGCCCAGGGGATCGACGGTTCCACCAGCACCAAGTACCTGAATTTCGCCGAACTGAACACCGGGTTCATCGTGACGCCGAATGCCGGCCCGCAGATCGTGCGCAGTCTGAAACTCACCACCGCCAATGATGCCATCGAGCGCGATCCGATGACATGGGTGCTCTTCGGCACGAACGATGTCATTCTCAGCCCGCCTGACAGCGAGGGCGACCTCGAAAACTGGACGTTTATCGCCCGGGGTGACACCGAACTGACAGAAGAGCGATTCATGGAGGGGCCGGTGCTCGCCTTTCCCAACTCGACCGCCTATGCCTCCTACCGGCTCGTTTTTCCCACGGTCCGCAACCCGGCGGCGGCCAACTCCATGCAATTCTCCGAAGTGCAGTTTTATCCGGATGAAGACGGATTCGACGAGCCGATCCTCTCGCCGGATGACCCGATCGTCGGCATTCATATGCTGGCCAGTCAAAGCGCTTCGCCGGTCGCCGAGGAGGCGATTTATGCCATCGACGGCGATCCCGGACAGAAATACCTGAACTTCGGCAGGGAAAACGCGGGATTCATCGTGACTCCGGGCGTCGGTCCCTCGGTGGTTACCGGCTTTACGATGACCACGGCCAATGACTTCCCCGCCCGCGATCCGGTCCTCTGGGATCTGTACGGAACCAATGATGCCGTGAGAAGCTGGGCCCACAGTTTTGGCGATCAGGAGTCATGGTCGCTCATCGCCTCCGGCGCCCTGGAGCTGCCGGAGGAGCGCTTCACCGAAGGAGAACCGGTGACATTCGCCAACACCACGCCCTGGACCTCGTACCGGTTCGTCGTCCGTACCGTGCGAAATGCGCCCGGCGCCGATTCGTTCCAGTTCGGCGAAATTCAATTCGAAGGAACCGCCGCCGCCCTGCCGCCGGCCGATTTCGCGATCACTAACATCACCACCAGCGGCAATCCGGTCACCTCCGTCACGCTGAGCTGGGGGTCGGTGGCCGACACAAGTTACACGGTTCAGGCGAATCCCGGCCTCGGGCCGGCCGGCTCGTGGATCGACGTGGACACCGTCGTCGCCACCGGGCCGTCGGCAAGTTCGACCGTCAACCTGACCCTTCACCCATCCCTCACCGGCCAGCCGCAGGTCTTCCTGAGAGTTCGGCGCAATTAGGTCCGCCTTCATGGTCCCGGGTAGGGCGGCGCGTCCCGCCCGCCGCGG
>CAZYHO010000273.1:0-6705 GCA_964647495.1 uncultured Akkermansia sp.
TCGGCGAAGGCGGGATCGTCGGTATTGACACAGAGCGCGTGATCGAGGGTCTCGAGATAGGCGCCGACGGCGTCCCTGACGAGCTTGAAGTCGCAGACCATCTCGCGGTCGTCGAGGGTGTCGGCTTCGAGTACGAACTCGACTCGGCGTGTGTGGCCGTGGGGAAACCGGCAGGCGTCCGGATGCTTGGAGAGCATGTGGCCGTTCTCGATGTCGAGCGATTTGCAGATGCGGTAGGGCATGGGATCGGGCGGCGCGGGTGCGAGCGCAGGGTTTGGCCGCGCGCGCCGAATGCAACCGCGGATTGCGCGGAGGCGCGCGGACGGGGAACCGCGGATGGCGCGGATGGCACGGAGTTTACGGACGTGCGGGGGTGGCGATTGCTTCGCCGAAGAGGCGGTGGAAGTTGTCGGCGATGGTGGCGATGAGGGAATCGACGGGTGTGTCGCGCAGCGTGGCGAGGGCGCGATACGTATCGGCGAGGGAGGCGGGGTGGTTGAGCGGGGCGCCGTCGGGCGCGGGCGGGAGCGAGTGGCGGCAGAGTCCGGGCGGGGGCGGCATGGCGGGGGCGTCGGTTTCGACGAGGAGGCGGTCGGCCGGGATGTGGCGGAAGACGTGGCGGCGCGCCTGTTTGCGTTGGTGGAGGAAATAACCGTTGAACGAGAAGAAGGCGCCGCGGGCGGCGAAACGGCCGACCATTTCGAGCGGTCCCCCATAGGCGTGGATGAGGAATCCGCGGGCCGGCACATGGTGGCGGTGGAGCAGGGTGTCGAGCGCGCCCCAGGCCTCCAGGCAGTGGATGGTGACCGGCAGGTCGCGGGCGGCGGCCAGTTCGAGCTGCGCGACGAAAACGGACTCCTGATCGGCGAGGTCGAAGGGTTTTTTCCACCGGTCCAGGCCGATCTCGCCGATGGCGGTGGGCCGTCCGCGCGCCGCTTCGGCGTCGATGCAGGCAGTCAGGGTGTCGAACCAGCGCGGCGACCGCCGCGACACGAACCACGGATGGAGGCCGTAGCTGGGGATCACCCAGGCCTGGGCGTCGGCGAGCGCGGTGACGGCGGGCCAGTCCGCTTCTTCAGTGCCGTTGACGACGGCGGCGCGGAGGCCGATGTCGCGCAGGGCGCCGAACACGGCCTCGCGATGCGGAGTGATCCGGTCATCGTGCAAGTGGTTGTGGGCGTCGATGAGCATGAGCGCCTCAGCCGGCCGGCGGGATCGATGGGGTGGGCGCTGCCGGATTTCCGGCCAGGCCGGCGGACAGAATCCTGATGCGGTCGCGAGCGCGGCCCAACCCGTGGAGGCGCGTCGGGGAAAGCGCGCGATCGAGGCCGGCGCGCGCTATCACGTCGCTCGCGAAGGCGGCCGCGTCGAGCGGCCCGGCCCCGTCGTACACGTCGCACAGGAGCGCCATGAGGCCGTGGACCATCGGCGAATCGGCCGCCACCAGGAAACGGCATCGCCCGTCCGCCAGGGCGGCGGTCAGCCAGACCTGGGAAACACATCCCGGCACGAGCGCGGCCTGGACACGCGCCGCTTCCGGGAGCGCGGGCCGGCGGCCGGCCCGCCGGATGAGGTGGGCGAGGCGTTCGTGCGGGTCGGGCAGGACGGCGAGTTCGTCAAGAATCGCCTGTTCGGTGGCAGCCGGGTTGGTCACGGGCCAATCCAATCCGGTTCAGCCGCCGCGTCACGGGCAAATCGGCGGGCGGTTTGACGCCGTCCTCGCGCATCAGGCGCGGCCTGATCGGGCATGGGCGCACGCAATAATCATGGACTTCCTGCCGGTTCCTGCGATTCTCTTCGACGATTCAGTCAATTCGGGTCGCCAATCGGGAGCCATTTCTGAATCGAACCCAGCCATGATCCTGCCCATGATTCATCAGTCGTTGTACCGGCGCACCCTGGCCACCGGCCTGGCGGCGATTTCCCTGTTTGCCACGGGCCAGCCGGCATCGGCCGCCACCGATTACGGAGAAGTCGCCCACGCCGTCGCGCAGGCGCTGCATTACCAGCACTTCTCGCGGCACGATTTCGACGAGGAGTATTCGAAGCGGATGCTGGACCACTATCTCGACCTGCTCGATTTCGACCATCGGTTCTTCCTGCAACCGGACATCGACCAGATCCGGAAGAATTACGAGACGCAGCTGGACGACATGATCCTTGTCAATGCGGACGTCTCGGCGGCCAAGGTGATTTACACGACGTTCAAGAAGCGCGCGCAGGAGCGGGTGGCGAAGATCCAGCAGGTGTTGAAGACGTCGACGTTTGCGTTCGACGGGGAGGACACCGTGCACATCAGCCGCAAGGATTTGCCGTGGCCGAAGGACGAGCAGGAGGCCGACCGCATCTGGATCGGCGTGCTCAAGAGCCAGGTGCTTGCCGAGCGTCTGAGCCGGCAGCTCAAGGCCGAGCGCGAGGCCGAAAAGACCGCCGAGCTAACCCCTGAACAGAGGAAGGAGATCGAGGAAAAAAAGGACAAGGCCGAAGCCGGCAAACCCCAGGAAAGCCCGGAGGAAAAAACAGCCGCGTTCTGGGAGCGCTTCCGCAAGAGCCTGGACGAGAACGATGACGAGGATGTAGTGAATTTTTTCCTGTCCTCGCTCGCGGCGGCCTACGACCCGCATTCGGAGTACATGAGCCCGTCCGAAAACGAGAACTTTCATGTGGGCATGAAGAACTCGCTGGTCGGCATCGGCGCGCTGCTCAGCAAGAAGGACGACGCGGTCGAAATTCAAGGGATCGTGATCGGGGGACCGGCGGACAAGTCCGGGCTGCTCAAGGAGCGCGACAAGATCGTCGGCGTCGGCCAGGGGAAAGACGGCCCGATCGAGGACATTCGCGCGCTCAAGCTGTATCGGATCGTCGACCAGATCCGCGGCGAAGAAGGGACGACGGTGCGGCTGCGCATCATCCCGGCCAGCGACCCGACGATCGAGAGGGAGATCGAGATCGTGCGGTCGAAGGTGGATTTGAAGGACAAGGTGGCGAACGCGAACCTTGTGGAAACATACAAGGACGGGCAGCCGCTGCGGCTCGGCTGGATCACGCTGCCCGCGTTCTACGCGGACATGGATACGAACGAATCCAGTTGCACGCGGGATGTGCGCCGGCTGCTCGAGCGCCTGATGAAGGAGAACATCAACGGCCTGGTGCTCGACCTGCGCGGCAACGGCGGCGGCTCGCTCGAGGAAGCCATTTCGCTGACCGGGCTGTTCATCAAGCGCGGGCCGGTCGTCCAGGTGCTCGACTGGCGCCGCGAGCGGCCCGACAACCGCATGAACAGCAATCTGGAGCCGCTTTACAGCGGGCCGCTGGTCGTGCTGACCGACAAGACGAGCGCCTCGGCGAGCGAGATTCTTGCCGCCGCCATCCAGGATTACGGGCGCGGTGTGGTGGTCGGGGATGAATCGACTTTCGGGAAAGGCACGGTGCAGTCGATCATCGACATGAAGCGCGTGATGCCGATTTTCAGCGACAGCAGCCGTGCCGGATCGCTGAAGATCACGATCCAGAAGTTTTACCGCATCGCCGGGGGATCGACGCAATTCAAGGGAGTGCGTTCGGACATCGTGCTTCCGCAACGCATCGACGCCTATGAAATCGGCGAAGACCAGCTCAAGAATGCGCTGCCGTATGACGTGATCCAGCCGCTGAAATACTCGCTGGCCGAGCATGCGCCGCTGCCGCTGGAAGAATTGCGCACGCGTTCGGAGGATCGAGTGGGGAAGGAGCCGGAATTCCAGTTTCTTGTGAGCGAAACCGCGCGGCGCCGCGAGCAGATCGAGCGCAATACGCTCTCGCTGAATATCGAGGCGCGCACCGCGGAGATCGCCACGAACAAGGAGCGGCGCAAGGCGCGCATTGCCGACCGCAAGACGCGCGTGGACGCTCTCGGCGAGGCGCACGCCAGCCAGTACAAGGTTTACCGGCTCACGCTCGACACGGTGGACAATCCGGCGCTCAAACTGGAAAAGGATTTCACCGACGAGCAGACGACCGGCATGCGTCTTGCCAAGGACGACGACGATATCGAGCTTGCCGATGACAAGGTGAAGTATCCATTCGACCTCGAGCCGGTGAAACTCGAGAGCCTGCGGATCCTCGCGGACCTGATCAACCTGGCGCCGGCGACCCGCACAGCCCAGGCCGGCGCCAGCCGTTGATTCCGGGCCTCAATCGTCTGCCGCTTCCCGACCTCTGGCAACAGGAGGCGGTGCGCCAGCTGCGCGCGGGCGCGGACGTGATCGTCGACGCCCCGACCGGCGCGGGAAAGACGTTTGTTTTCGAGAGCCTGGTCGAGGCGCGCGCATTGCGGGGCCAGGCGATCTACACGGTGCCGACGCGCGCTTTGGCCAACGACAAGCGGGCCGAGTGGCAGCGGCGGAAGTGGCGTGTGGGGATCGCGACGGGCGAGGTCGCGGAGGATCTCGGGGCGCCGGTCGTGGTGGCCACGCTGGAGACGCAGCGGGACGCGCTGCTGGCGGGCCGCGGGCCGTCGCTGCTGGTGGTCGATGAATACCAGATGGTTGCCGACAAGGTGCGCGGGTTGAGTTATGAAATCGCGCTGGCGGTCGCGCCGTTGACGACGCAGCTCCTGTTGTTGAGCGGGAGTGTGGCGAACGCGGGCGAAGTGCGCGACTGGCTGCGGCGGCTCGGGCGCCGGTGCGAGCTGGTGGCGACGCGGGACCGGCCGGTGCCGCTGGACGAAATGCCGGTCGAGTCGCTGCCCACGCCGGCGCCCGCGGATGTGGCCGGTTTCTGGCCGCGGCTGGGGGCGGAAGTATTGATGGCGGACCTCGGACCCCTGCTCATTTTCGCGCCGCGGCGGGCGCAGGCCGAGAAGATAGCGCGCCAGATCGCCGCTGTTCTGCCTGCGGACGACCCGGTAGGGCTGACAGAGAGGCAGCGCCAGGTCTGCGGGCGCGAGCTGTCGGCCGCGCTGGAAAAACGAGTGGCCTGGCACCACAGCGGGCTCGGATACCAGGCGCGTGCCGGTGTGGTCGAGCCGCTGGCCAAGGCGGGCAAGCTGCGGGTCATCGTCGCGACGACCGGGCTGGCCGCCGGGATCAATTTTTCGGTGAGGAGCGTGCTGGTGGCGGATACCGGGTTTTTTGACGGGCAGCAGGACCGGCGGCTGCGGCGCGACGAGCTGCTGCAAATGTTCGGGCGCGCGGGCCGGCGCGGACTCGACTCGGCCGGTTCCCTGATCACCACGCACACCAGCCCGCGCCTGGCCGATGGCGCGCCGCTTCGGCTCCAGCGCGGGCGCGAGCTTGACTGGCCGCCGCTGCTCCGCGTCATGCATCTGGCGGCGGAGCAGGGTGATTCGCCGGCCGCTGCGGCGGAACGGTTGAACCGCTCGCTCTTCTCGGACTCGCATCCCGATCTCGGATTGGGCGAACTGAGCGGGCCGGCCGCGACCGGAGCGCCGCCGGCTGCCGCCACGGCCACGGCGTGGTTCGGCCTCGGCCCGCGCCATCGGGAAGCGCGCAACTCGCAGGGAGAGTGGGAACCGCTCGACGCCGATCGACTGGCCTCCGGTCCGCTCGGAGCCGCGCACGTGTGGCGCGGCGGCCGCCTCACCGCTGCGCTGGCGTGCCCGGAATTCGTCCGAACGCTCGCCGAGGCCGGACAAGTCTGCCGCCTGGCCGATGCCGGCGCAGCGGCGGCAGGCGCCGACGATGAATCGGACGGTGAAGCGGATCGCGGTGGCGGGCCGGCGCCATCCGCGGCGCGTTACGGGCTCGCGCTCGCCATCGGCCCGCGCGCCGAAGGACGCCGCCAGTTCGCGCTGACGCGGCAAGTGAGGCGGTGGCTGCGCGCGCCGCGTGACGCCATTTTCAGCTACGACGAAATCGCCGGCCCGCTGCTCGAGCGGCTGCGTCCGCGTTTCCAGGGCGGTTTCCCCCGCGGCCTGGTCATGCAGGGAGACATGCTCGCCGTTCAGATCGATTTCAATCACACGCAGGCGCCGCTTTACCTCGACAGCCATGGCGTCCTGCTCGCCGGCATCGAGGAGCGCGACCGGAGCACGGCCACCGTGGCCGGTGAAGGTTCCCGGGACGCCAGGCCGGCAACAGCGGCGGCCCTGCGGGTGGCCGCCCGCGCGGAGGAGCCATGCGCTCCCGAATCAGGCGGATCGCGCAAACCTGCTGTCGCATCGCTGTGGCTCGAACTCGGCTTGATCACACCAGATGCCGTGCCGACGCGCCGCGGCGTGATCACGAGTTTTTTTCATCAAGGCGAAGGCCTGGCCGTCGCCGCCGGCCTGGAGGATGCCTCGATCGAGATCAGCCGGCTCGTCCTCCTGCTGGCGAATCTGCGCGCCGGCCCGAGGTTCGCCGAATCCGACAGTGGCGACGCCGATCCGCTCGCGCTGGCCTGCCGCCACGCCTTTGGCGCCATCGACGTCGATGGCTACCTCACGCTCGGTGTGCCGCCGGGATACGGGGCCGGCGCGGCGGAAGTCGTGGCCGACGTGCGCCACCGCCCTCAGGATGCGCGCCGCCGCTGGACAGGAGATACCATCGGCGAGGGTGACCTCGAACGCACTCTGGCCGAGTGGATCAGCCTGCTCCGCCACATCCACCACGCCCCCGATCACCCGTGGCCACGGTGGACAGAATTCAAATCCGCCGCCAGCCGCGAACTGGCCGCCTGCGCCCCGCTCGCTCCCGGCCGCTCGCTCCCCGACATGCCGGCCCG
>CAZYHO010000274.1:0-6690 GCA_964647495.1 uncultured Akkermansia sp.
CGATGCCGCGCCGCTCTGAGAATGACAAACCGTTTCACCGGGCGATCCGTCGAGACTTGGCATCGGTGATGATCGTCTCGACACCGAGCGGAACGAACTCGCTCAGGGGAGCTTCCGCTCCCGCTTTCAATTCCTGATACAAGCCATCCGCCAAACGCTCCTGCTCGCGCTCGGAAGGATATAAGGGGACAGACACCATATGAGCCCGCCTCCTTGAGCAGACGCGCCGCCGTGGTGTCGGCGAAATAGTTGGTTCGCCCGACGTGATTCTTCACTCTCACGCCGTCCTGATCAGAGTGGCATGGCTTCTCGCCCGGGTGATGGCCACGTATTCGAGGCGTTGTTGATTGCTGGCGCTATTATCGCGAAGGCGCGGGACGACGAGGACAACCTCGTCGAACTCAAGGCCCTTGGCGCGGTGCATGGTGGCGATTCGAGCCGCTCCGGAATCGGCTCGGTCGCGATCGTTCGGGCCAATAATCGACACAGCGGTGTTGTTGGCGCGGAAGATTCGGGCGAGTGATTCGGCCTCGTTGTTGGTCGGCACCATGACGCAAATCGAACGGCCGGCCCGGAGGGCATCGGCGACGAGAGCGGACGCCTGAGCATAGGCCTCTTCCTTGTGCTTGACTGTCACCGTGCGCGGTGCGGGGCCGTGGGATATTGACTTGTACTTGCGAACTTCGTCGGAGCCTTCGTCGAGGTCATCGACCTCGACGCCTTCGAGAAGGGCGACCGCGGCCCGGCGGATCTCTTCAGTGGTGCGGTAGTTCAAATAGAGCTTGCGTGAGCGGCCACGGATGTCGATGCCACAGGAACTCATCGAGGCGCGGTGCTGGTTGTAGATGCGCTGGTGGCCGTCACCGACGAAAAAGAGGTCGTTCGGGCCGCGCGGGACCATGGCGCGCAGGAGAGCGAGAGCCTGGGGGCCGAAATCCTGCGTTTCATCCACGATCACGGATTTGTAAGGTGCGAGGTTGCCGTCAAGGAGTGTGGCGGCGTCGCGATAGGCATCGTCCACCTCCTTGAGCTTCCGCAGCGTGAGACCGGCGCGGTATTCCTCGAAAACCGGCCAGATCGCGTCGCGTTTGGCCCGGTTGAGCACGGTGCCCCGGCCTTTGCGGCGGGCCAGACGATATTCGTCGCGGCCGCCTACACCTTGAGCGAGGATGACGCGTTCGAGTTCTTCCTCGTAAAAGCCATCGGCAAGGCTCAGAGAAGGATCGGCGCAGGCGAGGGCGAGTTTCCAGGCATCCGCGGCGGGGCCACTGCGGCGGTTGAAGATGATTTGGTATTCGTATTGGTGTTTGCGGAGGAACTGATGCACCCACGCGTCGAGGTTCCTCACTTCGATCCGCTGCATGAGGGCAGGGCTGCACAGGGTTTTCAGATTCTCTTCGATGTCCTGGGCGAGATTGCGGGTGAAGGTGGTGAAGAAAACTTTCTCGCCGTCCTGCAGGCGGTTCTCCGCCAGCCATTTCGCGCGATGCATGGCGAGGACCGTTTTGCCGGTGCCGGCCCCGCCGAGCACGCGCATCGGGCCGTTGCGGTCAGATGCGGCGAGCTTGCGCTGCGTGGGGTGAAGGAACACGCGCCACTGGGCCAGCGGCGCGTTCATGATCGCTGTCATCGTTTCGTGGTCATCCACCACCACGAAACGGGCCTGGGATTCCGCTGTTTGCAGGGCGGCGGCGAAGTCACCGGTGTCCACCTTGCGGTCCACCCGCGTTTCCCGGGAAGCCAGCACATCCGACACCGTATCTCCGGCCGCGATGAGGAAGAGCCCTTCGTAGGCCTCCACGGGGAGACTGGATTGCATGTCATCCAGTTCCTGCTCCGAGCGGATGTTGCGGACTCGGGGAATCAGCTCCTCCGGTGTGCCGATGCTCAGCAGCTCTTCATCCGAAAGGGTGTTGTAATACGGCGGCGATGCCGTGGACGCTTTGGATGTCTCATGTCGAGGGGCGGCCACTTCCGGGGCTGCTTCCACATGTTCCACGGCAAAGAGCTGCATGGCACCGGTGACCGGGTTGATCGCCACGCGCCGGGTCTCCGCCCAGCGGTAGGCGTCGTCGTGTTTGTCCACATACATCAGCACGTAAACATCGCCTTTGTCGGGTTTGAAGACGATTCCCCGCCAATCCTGGTCGATGCGCACGGAGCGAAGATTCTTGTCGCGAGCGCCTTTGATGGTTTCGTAGTTGATGCCATTCGAGGTGGGATCGCTCTGGAATTTAAGAGCCCATTTGAGGACCTTCGACTGGATGGCGGAGGGCAGTTTGGAGAGGTTGGAAAGGAAATCCTGGGCGAGGGCGACTTTGAGATTCATGACGGTGATTGGGGGTTTGCCATCAGAGCGTTTCCGCGGCCGAGGTGTGGATCAGTTTTTGGGTGATACGCGCGGGCCACCCGGGGGATGCGATGACCGCGGTCCAGCCGCGGGATGTCCAGGCGGATGCGGTGTCCAGGTGACGATCGAGCAACAGCACGAGCTTGTGGTGCGTCCACGCCAGCTCACACTCCGCCACCACCTCGCCATTGTCCTCCCATTCGAATCCCACCTCATCCGGTGCCGGTATGCCCGCATCCTTCAATTCCAGCAGGCCGTCTCGCAGGAAATCCATGGTTTGGTCCATCACTTCATTCCATCCATCGGCAAATGCAGACTGGCCGCCGCCACTGGCGGGCATGGTGGCGTCCACCGGCGAAATCGCGGTGTAGTCTCCTTCGAACAGACCTTCCTTCGTTGCCAGAAACATTCCCGGCAAGAACTGGAAAGTGTTGAACAACCACAGCCAGCGACGCCAGCCACGGTGCTGCCCGGTTTCCGTTTCGGCGGCGTCAGGATCGAAGGCGAGGAAACCGGGGCTTTTCGGCATCCCGCGATCCGGGTGTGCCAATTCGGGGGAAACCCAGTAGCGGAACTTCAGCAATTCCTCGTTCAGATTCCCGGCGATCATGGCATTCGAGGGCTTTTCACAGGGGGTTTCATCATCGTGGAACGGCCAGGATTGCGTCAACCGCGCCCGCCTGTCCGCACAGTCCGGCATGTGCGGATCGGGCGCCATGCGGAATGCCGAAGCTCCCGCGTGCCTCGCCAGTTGAACGGCAATCGGGTCTTTTTCCTTCGTGGGCGGGACCTGGAGCCAGAGCAGGAGATTGGCGATGGAGTGGCGTGTCCAATGGCCGGCGACGAGCATGGATTGGAGCGGGCCAGGCAGTTTGCCGAGCGCCATCTCTTCGATGCAGCCGGAGAGGTCGCTTTCGGTTTTCCCGTCGATCGCGGCGGTGACGTCTTCCCAGACAACCGAGCAGACCCAATACTTGCCGCTGGCCAGCAGGGCGTTTCGCTTGGCGGCGTCGCCGCGGGTGATGTTTTTGTGGAAGGCCCACCCATCGCAAAACACGGCGATGGGCAGCCGGGCTGAGGAGCTTGAGAAAGGCTGCAGCACGAAGTCCGGCCGCGTCGAAATCTTCACCCCGTCGTTGGGGCCAAGCTCCACTTGAGGTTCGATCCAATAGCGCTGCGTGCCGGCCTCCAGCAGGTAGCCCGATTTCCCGTGCACGATCTCTTTGACGAGGCGCACTTTGGGAAGCCCGTCTTTCCCGCCGAGACGGCGCAGGCTTTCGATGAACCGGGCTTCCAGGTCCGAGTCGAAGTGAGGATTCACGTAAATATCGGCCACTGAGGCGACTTTCTCCAGTTGATCGAGACTGCCGGCGATGGCCTCCAGAATATTCCGCGCCCGGTCGCGGGAGACGAGGGCCATGTCCCTCCCCAGGCGGTATTGATAAACGCAGCGGTAGCAGCCGTCCTTGTCTGGATCCGCGTGGCAGCGGCAGCTTTTCAGGTGCTCCAGCGCCAGGCGGATGAGAGCGATGAGCGTCTTCGCGTCATCCGCCAGCAACTCGTGCAGGTAGCCGGTTCCGCCGGGCACGGAGTCGTAGATCAGCACGTAGTGGCGGGTCATCCCGCCATCGGCGGGCCTCTCTTCCTGAGTGACGAGCCGCAGGTGGTCCACCTTCCCGCCATAGCGCTGTTTCAAGCCGACGCGGAGTGCCGCCATGAACGACTGCACCGACACTTCGTCCGTGCCCGAGCGGGTGAAGGGGACCAGGATGCGCAGCGCCTCCGAGGCGAATTCCCTGTAGAGGTACAGGCAGTCGATCAGGGTTTCCGGGGCATCGGAATCGCGATGGGGGCAATCGAAGGCGTGGAGTTGCGCCTTGGCGCGTTCCCGGTCGTTGCGCGGCGGGCGCTGGACCTGGCCGCAGTGTTTGCAGAGTTTGAATCCCGGGCGGGCCACCTGCTTGCCCGCCACGCTGTAGGTATCGCCGGGTTTGATGGCCTCGCCGAAGTTGATGTCGCGGAAGATCACCCGCTCGATGAACTCGAAACCGAACGGCGTTTCCCCGGATGACAGGCGGTAGGCATCGCGCACGTCGCCGGGGGAAAACTCCGTCAACAATTGCCGGACATGGAACTTCGGCTCGCGGTCCTCGGCGCTGTCGTCGATCTGGACATCGGCCTCGTTGCTGTTGGCGATGGCCTGCTTGAAGCGGATCAACTGGCGCTTCTGGGAGATGTTCGCCCACATGGGGTCCGAGCATCTCGGGCACACCCCATCGCTGTCGGGGTGGATGACAAGATTCACGGTGTGATGGCAGCTCGGGCACAGGCGCCATTCCTCCACGGCGGAAAGCTCCATATTGATCCGCTCGATTTCCACGCGCCTGCGGTTTGCGTAGAAGACATTTTCGGGAGCGAACTCCGAAAGAGCGGATTGCGCGGGCCGCTCGTACCGTTCCGCGGGCAATGAAAGATAAGCGCCGGCATCCTGGGGATCGTCGCTGGTGCGTTTGCGCCAGAGCACGGACTTCAGCTCCACTCCCGCTTCGGGGAAGGCGTAATTGGGGATCAGCCCGGCATCGGTGAGGGCGCCCAGCAAGTCCCGGTCATTGATTTCCCTGGCCAGGCCAAGCGCGTTCAATCGCTCGCGCTGGCTCAGCTCGATCTCTTCCCGCGTCGCATCGTCCTGCGGTTCTTTCTTGAGATCGGAAATCCGCTTTTTCAATGCCTCGGCGCGGTGGCGGTGGCTCTTGCGCTCGCCGGCCAATTCTTCCAGCAGGTTGAGCAGCCGCATTTTCAGGGCGTCCTCCCGATCGGTTCCCTCCATGAATCCGGCCAGCCGGGCGTCCACCCGTGCGTCGAGGTCGCCGGCCAGCAAGGCTTTGAAGCCCTCCAGCAGTTCCGCCTCGTGGCGCTGCAAATGTGAGAGGAAGGTGTACGGGAACCGCGTCTGGTCGTTGGCATCGCAGGCATCCAGCGCCTCTTTGGTTTTTTCCGGAAGCGCTTTGGCGGGAATGCCGGTGCCGACCCAGTGATCCAGGCAGAACGCCAGGAGCTGACGGCGCAGAACCTCCGGAGCCTTCAAAAAAATCCCGGGCGGCGTGACCTCGCCGCTGAGCATCTCGTCCGTGTCCTCGAAGAAGTACAGGTCGTGCGGGCTGGCGCCATCCGCCAGCGTGGAGGTGAAGGCATTGCCATCGCGGCGGCCCGCGCGGCCGATGCGCTGGAGGTAGCTCGCCTGGTTCGGCGGCACCGAGCACAGCATCACGGAGGACAGATCGCCGATGTCCACGCCCATTTCCAAGGTCGGGGTGGCGGAAAGCAGGTTTTCATACCATGGCTGAGGCTGCTTGCTTTTGAATCGCTGCTCAAGCGCCTCGCGCTTCCCGCGTTCCAGCAGGCTGGTATGTTCGGCGGAAAAAATCCGGCGCAGGTCGCCCCGGCTGAATTGCCGGGCAAACCAGTGCTCGCCATCGTGTTTTTCCGCATAGACCTCCTGCGGCGCTTGCAGGCAGGGCATGCCCAGCAGCTCGTCCGCCAGTTCCGTGGGCACGGACAGCCCGCGCTTTCCCTGGCCGGAAACGATCCGGGTGACCCGGCTGTCGAGCCGCAAGTTGGCGGCATTCAAGCCGATCGATTCTCCATACCGTCCGTTCGCCCGCACCAGCAGCCCTTGTGTTTCCAGGGCGTCGATGGCTGCGCGATAGACGTCGATTTCCGCGTTTTCGGGCAGCAGTTGGTTCGCGTGGTGGCACAGGCCTTCGAGCCAGAGTTGATAGAACGTCCGCGCCTGAGCGGAAACGATGCGGTCGAATCCCTGGGCCGGCGCGCCCAGACAAAGGAAGCGCGGCTGTGCGGCGCGCGGGCCGATTCCCGGCAGCCATTCACGGCGGCCACCCGTCCGGACAAAGGCGAACACATTGCCGTCCTCCATGAAGGTCGCCATCGCCGGGTGGGTGACCGCTCCCCGCATTTTGAGGTGGATAAGAATGCCCCACAGCCATTGGAAAACGGCTTTTCGATCCAGGTGTTGCAGGCCCATCTGTTCCCGCAGCACCGGCAACACCGCGTCGGAGGCGGCATGCACGAGTCCGGCGGGCGGAGCGAGCACGGCTTTGCCGATGGTTTCCAGGTTGCGACCGCGGCGGCTCAGGTAGGTAAATTCCGCGAAGGCCTGCCAGGCCAGCCGATTGCGCACCCGCTCCGGCAGGCGGCTGTTCCTCGGCAGTTGGCCTTCCTTCAGCAAATGCTCGGCCCAGTCCTTCTGCCACAGCATGTTCGGCCCGATGAATTCGGCCACGAACCGCTGCCGGTCCATTTCCAGCGGCGAACCGGGCTGC
>CAZYHO010000275.1:0-6685 GCA_964647495.1 uncultured Akkermansia sp.
GCACCTCCATCGCCCAGTTCGCTTCCTCCTCTTTCAAGGTCGTGCTCATGATCCGCACGACCCTATGCCGAATCCTCACCTCCGGCAAGCGGACTCAGGCCCATGCCGCAGGACAGGTTTTCGCGTTTTCAGGTTTTCGGGCGGATCCGTCCGCGGCCGGCTGTTTTGCTTGACGGGGCGGCGAACGCGCGCCTGATCATGGCGGTCTGTCCATGGCTTTTTCCGCTGCCACAGCGCTTCAGTATCTCGATCGCGCCCGTGAGCGCGGGCAGTTGGCGCATGCGTACATCGTAAGCGGACTGGATACGAGGCGACGGGTGGAATTTGCGGCGGACTGGGCACGGCGGCTGAATGCGTCGGCGGCGCGCGATCTGCCGTCGATGGCGGCGGAGGGGGTGGTGATGGTGGAGGCGCAGATGAGAAGCCGGGCGATCGGGATCGACCAGATTCGTTCGCTGGAACATGTGATTCGGCAGCGTGCCGGGCAGGGGCGGCACAAGATCGGAGTGATCGTGGAAGCGGACCGGATGACATCGCAGGCGACGAACGCCTTTCTCAAGACCCTGGAGGAGCCGCCACCGGACTCGTTGTTGTTGTTGCTGACCGGTTCGCCATCGCAACTGCTGCCGACCGTCCTGTCGCGCTGCCTGCGGATTGCGCTGGTCGAGCCGGAGCCCGCGGCGATCGCGCTCGACGAGCGGGGGCGGCGGCTGGTGGAGGCGCTGGCGGCGCATTTCACGAAACCGCCGGCGCCCGCGCGCGCTCTCGGGTTCGTGCGTGTGTACACCACGCTGCTGGCCGAGGAAAAGGAGGCGCTCGCCAAAGCCTGCGCCGATGAGTACAAACTGGAAGCCGAGCACTACGACGGAAAAACGGATGCCGATGCCTGGCTGCGGCAGCGCCAGGAATACTTCGAGACGCTGGCTCATGCCCGGTACATCGAAGCCCGTGGGCGCGCGCTCGGGCTGGTTGTGCTCTGGTTTGGCGACCTCGTGCGACGCCGCACCGGCCACCCGCGTCTCGCCTTCCCGCAACACGAGGCCGTGATCACACAAGCCGCGACGCTCGTGCCGGTCGACGACTGGCTCCGCCGGATCGCCTGTCTCGAGGACCTCCGGCGCTCGTACGAAACCAACGTCAACGAGACGCTGGCCACCGAAATGGCTTTCCTCGGAGCGCTCGGCTGAGGGCGGCAGACAGGACCACCAGAAACCGCCAGGGGACAGACCCTTTATGAAGCTCATCAAGCTCCCGGACCAACACGCATCCGCCCATCAGCTTCTCCTGGCGTGCCGATGATCGGGGAGGGAAGCGGTCGGGACGGTTTTGCATTTCGGGTTCCGGCGTAAGGTGGGCGCATTGCCGCCACTTTGATTCCCGACAGACACGCACCCGGCGCACCCGGCGCACCCGCCACGCCCGACGCCCCGGCGTTGACGGCGGCGCGGCGTTACGCGGTTCTGCAACCGGCGATCGTGGACAAATCGCCGCTGTTCGAGGCGATGGTGGGCCTGGTGGAAGCGCGGGGAGGTGTGGCTCCGTCGCGCGTGGTCGAACTGGGTGTGGGGACCGGCGGATTTCTGGAGGAAGTGGCGCGCCGGCGGCTCTGGCCCGAAAGCACACTGATCGGCTGCGACCTCCGTGCGGCGCCGCTCGCGATGGCGCGCGAACGACTGGCGGCGCACGGACGCGAGGCGGTGCTCTGCGCCGGCGTGAATGCGCTCGATCCCGGCGATGCGTTTTATGCGCACATCGCGCCGGCCGGGAGCGCGGACATGCTCGTGCTTTCCCAATTCGAGCATTACGCGCCGAATCACGCCGGCGGTCCGCTGGCCCAACGGCATGCCCGGGAGGGACGCCGCGCCAGCACAAAGGCGGAACTGCGTCGCCTCGCCGCGTCGCGCTTGCGACCCGGCGGATGGTTGTTCGTCATCGACGACTACGGGGCCGCCACGCCGCGCGAGCAGGCGGAGTGGGATCGGGCCTGGGATGCGCATGTGGTGCGCGCGTTCGCCGATCCGGAATTGCATCGCCGGCTCCGCGCCGTCGATCCCGCCGGCGCGGAGTCTCTCGCGCGCCGCTACGGCGCGGCGCGGCCGTGGGCGCAGCGGCTCGCACTGGCGGCACGCGCGCGCGCGCGACGCCGCCACCGCGACGCCGAGGAGCTTCAGCCGCTCGCCGAGGCGCTCGGGGATTTCGTCCGGATCTTCGGCGCGGATGCCGCCGGCGTGATTCCGCATCCGGCGGCGGGCGCCTGTCCGCAGTTCCGGCTTTTCTGGGGAAGGAAAAAGGCGGGACGATGATCCAGTTGAACGCCGCGCGATCGCATCGCGTCAAGCGAAGCGGGCGTCCGGATCGAAGACGCGGCGAAGGATGTTTTCGGCTACGGGTGCTGTCCAGTGACCGAGACGGGCGGGAAGGTGGTCGAGCGAGAGCCCCGGCAAGCGGCAGGTGAGGAGGACGCGGTCAAGTGCGGCGATTTCGTCGCGTTCGGCCGTGATCCACGCGACGTGCGCCGCGACCGAGTAGCGGCGCGACATGCCGTGAGCGGCGAGCGCCTCGTCGAGATCCGGGACGCGGGCCGGCGTCAACGGCACTTTCACCAGCGATTCGCCGGCGGCGAAAGTGCCCGGCCAGTCACCGGCTTCGGCGGTCTCGAACGCGGCGTCCGCCAGCCGGCTGAGGCGCTCGAGGCGCGCCGGCAACGTGCCGCTATCGCCGGCGAGACGGATCCAGAGGCGGCCGTCGGGCTGGAAGTCGAGGGCCTCGAGGTCGGCGGGGAGCTGGACCAGGCGGGCGACGAGGTCCAGGGCGGCCCCGAGCGATCCGGTACGCGTGCTGGCGACGAGGCGGTCCTGTGGTCGCGGGAAGACTTTGAATGTCGCCTCGAGGATCACGCCGAGGCGGCCGCAGGATCCGGTGAGGAGTTTGGGGAAATCGAAGCCCGCGGCGTTCTTGACCACTTTGCCGCCGCCGTGGACGAGGCGTCCGTCGCCGGTGAGGAATGTGGCGCCGATGATGAAATCGCGCAGTCCGCCATAGCGCAGGCGGCCGGATCCGTTGAGGCCCGCGGCGATGGTGCCGCCGAGTGTGGCGCCGCGATCCGCCATGGGAGGATCGAACGGCAGATACTGGCCGTGCCCGGCGAGGGCGGCCTCGATTTCCGCGAGCGGAGTGCCGGCTTTCGCGGTGAAAATGAACTCGCCCGGCTGGTAATCCGTGATGCCGCGGCAGTCCGAGAGGTCGAGCACGGTGGCGCCGGCGGGCGGTGTGCTGAGCGCCGGCTTGGTGCGTCCGGCGGCGATGCGGACGCGCGGGGAGGCGAGCAGCGCTTCCCGGATGGAATCGTAGGATGTCATTCCCTGGAAATGAGGCCGGCTTTTTCGAGCGGATGCAGGCCGTGGGTGGTCAGGGCGGCCGCCTCGCCCGCGGGAAACATCTTGCCGGGATTGGCGAGTTCGCGCGGGTCGAAGGCGCGGCGCACATCCTGCATGAACGCGACGTCCGCCTCGCCGAACATCGGCGTGAGAAAGGCTCGCTTTTCCAGGCCTACGCCGTGCTCGCCTGTGATGCTGCCGCCCATCTCGATGCACATTTCGAGGATGCGGCCGGCCATGGCCTCTCCTCGCTCGAACTCGCCGGGCACGGCGCCATCGAACAAAATGAGCGGGTGCAGATTGCCGTCGCCCGCGTGAAAGACGTTGGCGCAGCGCAGCCCGTACTCGCGCGACAATTCGCCGATCCGCCGCAGCGCCTCGCCGAGACGGCCGCGCGGAACGACGCCGTCCTGCACGATGAAATCCGGGCTGAGGCGCCCGACGGCCGAGAACGCGCTCTTCCGCCCTTTCCAGATCAGCGCGCGGTCGTCCGCATCGCGCGCGACGCGGGATTCGAGCGGCCCGCTCGCTTCGATGAGACGCGCCAGGAGCCGCTTTTCGCTGTCGACCTGTTCGCGCGTGCCTTCGAGTTCGACGATGAGGACAGACGCGGCATTGGGCGGATACCCGCAGCGTGTGGCGGCCTCGGCGGCATCGATGGCGAGGCGGTCCATGATTTCGATGGCGCCGGGGAGCAGGCCGGCGGCGATGATGGCGGAGACGGCCTCGCCGGCGAGTTCCGTGGAGTGGTAACCGGCGAGCAGCGTGTGAAAGACCTCGGCCTTTGCCGTGAGCCGGAGCGTGATCTCCACCGCGATGCCGAACAGGCCTTCGCTGCCGCAGAACAAGCCGGCGCAATCCGAACCGACCGACTCCAGGCTTTCCCCGCCCAGCGTGAGGACATCGCCGCCAGCGCTCACGACCTTCATGCCGAGCACATGGTTGGCGGTCATGCCGTATTTCAGGCAGTGCGCGCCACCCGAATTGAACGCCACGTTGCCGCCGATCGTGCAAATCTGCTGGCTGCTCGGGTCGGGCGCGAAATACAAGCCGTAGGGCGCGACGACCTGGCTCACGGCAAGATTGATCACCCCCGGCTCCACGACGGCCGTGCGCGCCACCGGATCGATCCGCAGGATCCGGTCAAGGCGGTTGAGCGCGATGACCAGGCCGTCCTCGACCGGAACCGCGCCTCCGCTCAGGCTCGTCCCGCTCCCGCGCGCCATGAACGGCACGTCCCAGGCGGCGCACGCTTTCACCGCGGCCACCACTTCGGCGGCGGTCACCGGCACGACGACCGCCCGCGGCTTCGCCGCAAATACCGTGAGCCCGTCATTCTCGTAGGCCGCCAGCGCCGCGCCGTCGAGCAGGCATCGGTCCGGCGGAAAGATCGATTGGATTTCCGAAATGAATGACACGGGCGGGGGTGGATGGAGGCAGGATGGCAAATAGCAGAGCTTGTGCGGAGCGCGCAAGGCGCCTGTCAAGGGGTGGCGGCGATGGGGCGAGGTGAGGTATCAGCCGGCTATTCTGGCGTCTTTGGCGGCTCGCAGGGCATGCACGGTCCAGACGACCGGGTAAAGCGCCTCCCAGTACCAGAGTTTGGCGAAATAGAACCCGATCGGGCTCGGCGGAAACGAGCGCCCGCCGTCCGTGCGATCGATCAGCCACGCCACTCCGCGCGCGGCGGCTTCGCTGACCGCCGCGGGAAGAGCTGCCCGGTTTTCCGACTCACCGATGAGCGCGGTGACGGCCAGGGCGGTTTCTTCGATGCTGGAAGGCGTGCCGAGCCCGCCGCCCCAGCCGCCATCGCCGTTCTGATTGTCGGCGAGCCACCGCGTCGCCCGCCCGTGCGGCGCCTCGGAAGGCGCGAATGCCTGCATGACCATGGCGGTGCCATAAGTCGGGTTGGTTTCGTCGGCGCGATGCTGGTTGCCGAACCACAGCGGTGTCCACGAACCATCGGCGGCCTGCGCGGAAACAAGATAACGCCGGGCGGCGGCGAGTGCGGCGGTGATCCGCGCCTGTTCGGCCGGCGCGAAACACGCCTGCCAGGCTCTCCATGCGCGGATGGTGTGCGCCGTCAGATCGGGCGACGAGCGGTCGAACGGCAGCGCGCCCCAGCCGCGGCAAAAGGTCGGGATGCCGCCATCGCCGTTCTGCAAACCACGCAGCCACCGTGCGGCGGCTTGCGCGGCGCCGGCGGCATCCGCCGGAGCGGGTGGCTCAGTCAGATCAGTCAGATCAGTCAGATCAGTCGGATCAGTCGGATCAGTCAGATCCCCCCCGGGGGCCATCCGTTCCATGGCAGCCAGCGCGAGCATGGTTCCGGGCGTGTCGTCCGCGTCGGGCACGCCGCCCGGCAAATCGGTCCACGCCCAGCCGCCCGGCGCCGCGTCGGTGTACGGGTGGCGCACGCGGTATTGTTGCCCGAGCAGCCAGGCGCGCACGGTGTCCGCACCCTCGAACTTTCCGTCCAGCGCCTTCACCGCGAGCGTCGTCACCCAGGTCGCGAGATTCGTGTCGATCGCCCAACTGCCGTCCGGGCGCTGGCTTTCGACGAGGAACCGCGCCGCCTCGGCGACGACCGGATGGTCCCGCTGACCGGAGGACGCCAGGGCCATCGCGACGAAACTGGTCAGCGGCGTCGCTTCCAGATAACCGCCGGTCGATGGCTGGATCTCGCGCAGCAACCGGAGCGTGCGGCTCCGCGCGGCGCGCCGCAGCCACCGCAGCGGAGGCGGCGGCGCGGCGTGGTGGAAACGCGCCTGCCCGATCGCGATGAGCGCCGGCAGCGCGTAGCTCACGACCGGCAGGCGCATCGCCGCGAACCACTCGCGCGGTACCGTGGCCAGCTCGAAAGGCAGCGGCAGCACGCGGCGCCATGCTTTTTCCGGCGGCCCCAGCCTGCCGCCCAGCGCGGCCATCATCAGAATCGGAACCGAGAATGTCCTGTCCTTGCCGTAGCGCGCCGCGATCTTCTCCGCCAGCACCGCCGGCTCCAGCGATCCACAGGCCGCCTCGATCCATGCGGCCGCCCGTGCCGCGGCTTCGTTTTCCACGCCCGCTGCTCCGAAGGCGGCCCAGACCAGCACCGTCGTGGAAAGGTTGGAGAGGCTCAGTGTCGTGTCACCGTATCCGCCGTCCGCATTGCGTGCCGCCTCCAGCCAGCGCAGGCCGCTCCCGATGCGAGCCGCGTGCGCCTCCTTGCCGATCCAGTGCAGCGCGGTGACCGCGGTAGCCGTCGAAAGCGCGGAGGACGCGAGTTTCCCCTCCCAGTGGCCGGCCGGCACTCGTTGCGAAAGCAG
>CAZYHO010000276.1:0-6679 GCA_964647495.1 uncultured Akkermansia sp.
CCATCACGATGGCGGCCTTCATTCCGCTCGGCTGGAAAGCGCGCGAACCCGGCCACGCTCCGCTCGCGGCGCCGGCTCCCGCCGCGTCCAAACTCGCGCCGCCCGCCGATCCGTTCGGTGTTTTTTCCAACAGCGCGCTGCTCCGCGAATGG
This sequence comes from uncultured Akkermansia sp., assembly GCA_964647495.1. Lineage (GTDB taxonomy): Bacteria > Verrucomicrobiota > Verrucomicrobiia > Verrucomicrobiales > V1-33 > CAJBME01. The sequence goes on from CAZYHO010000276.1 coordinate 153, forward strand.
CGGCGGCTGCATGAAATTCACGGCGCCGACGCCGCGGCCATGCCGGCGCTTTACTACGACATCGCGGCAGCGGAGGACGCCTTCCAACGGCGCGCACTGCGTTCCGCGCTGCTGGCGGAATGGGCCGTGGTGGACCCGGCGGGCGGGTTCCGGCAGTTGCTGGAGAAAAACCAGAGCGAAATCCTCACCAAAGCCAAGCTCGGCCCGCCACTCATCGAAGCCTGGGCGAAAAGCGATCCCCAGGCCGCGCTGGCCTGGGCCGGCGAGCATCTGCGAGGCGAAGCCCGCGCCACCGCCACGGCGTCCGTGGTGAAAACGATGGCGGGGCAGGACCTCGATGCCGCCGCAGCCTTTGTGGCTCGTCTCGATCCTGGCGGCGCCAAGAATCGGGCGGTGAATCAAATCGTGGAAACCTGGCTGAGCCGCGACTGGTTGAAAAGCGGGGGCAACGGCGCCGATGCCACTGCCAAAGTGGCGGGAGTGCTGCAATGGATCGGCTCGTTGCCGGAGCCGGATGCCCAACGCCAGGCCGTGGGGCGGGCTTCGTGGCAGCTCATCGAGGTCGCGCCGGAGGCAACCATCGCGTTTCTCAGTTCGCCGCCAGGCGCCTCCGCGCCGCAACCATTCTTCGACCGCGCCGCGAAACATCTCGCACAAAAGAATCCCGAATCTGCCATGCAATGGACCGCCGCGCTGCCGTCCGAGCGCCGCGCTGCCGTCCGAGCGCCGCGACGCCGTGCAGACGGCCGTCTTGTCAGAGTGGATCGCCTCCCGCCCGGAAGGTGCGCAAGCCTGGGTGCGAGAATTGCCCGCGGGTCCGGCCCGAACGCAAGGCATCACCACCCTCGCACTCCAACGCGCCTGGCCGTCCGCCGAATCCGCGCGCCAGTGGCTTACTTCGCTGCCAGCCGCCGATCGCGCCATCGCGCTCCAGGGTTTGCAGCAAAACAGCAGCCTCGGCGCCGGGCAGCGCGCCGCATTGGAGGCGGGGTCAGGCAAGTGACGATCAGCATAGCGCCGCTTGTTGAAGAGAGAGGTCAGAGGTCAGAGGTCAGAAGCAACGATGTATTGCACAGGCATGTCGTTGGAGTACCCGCTCGAGCCAGCCAGCGAAGCGTGGCGCGAAAAAAACGTTCCGCAAAACGCTGCGCTTCCGCCTGAAGGCGGGACTCCAACCCAACGGCTTTCCGCGCCGCTTTTCAGTTGGAGTCCCGGCGGCAAGACGGAACCTCAGGTCAAGCCGCGCAGCCGTGTGCGAAACGCGCGATCACTCCCGATCCAAGTACGCCTACGAGAAAGGCGTGCGCCAAAACAATGATCGCACGAGGCCGCAGCGACTGCGGCGCTCCCAGGGAAACCTCGCGCTCATGATCGGGGTCATGCGCAGACCGTCCTCAAACGTCTTGCCCGCGTGGCCAGTGCGTCATATCGTTTCCGATGAAAACGCTGTCCGTCAAACTGCCGGAATCGCTGGCGGAGTGGTTGATCGAAGAATCCCGCGTCAAACGCCGTTCGCGCTCTGAACTCGTGCGCGAAGCGCTGGAGGCGCGCCGGCGCGGGGGCCAGGACGGCGAAACGAAGCCGCTGACGATGGCGGCGGCGCTGCTTTCGTGCGGTGAAGGTTTCGATGGGCCGCGCGACCTCTCAACCAATCCGAAATACTTCAACGGTTTTGGCAAATGAGCGAGACGATCCTGATGGATACCGGACCGCTCGTGGCGTTCTACAACAAGCGTGATGACGCTGGATGGTGACTTCAAACACTATCGCCGCTTCGGACGGTCCGTGATCCCGCTGCTCAGTCCGTGGTGAAGACCGGCGGGCCAGTTTGATGGGTGTTTCGCTATCGTTTGACGGTTGCATCGATCGAACTGGCACTCGACTCACGACGCCCATGTCGATGACGCGGTTACCGATGTGATGGCGGGGGAAAAAATCCGGGTACTGTCGGGAGCGATGCCGACGCGAAATCGAACCCTGTGGCCGCGGCGCTGGCTGCGGCCGCTGATGTTGCTGATGATCTGGCCGGGCCTGTGGGCGCCGGCCGGGGCGGACGAGCGCGAGCGGGGGGACCGGCCGGTCGAGGTGCTGTTTTTCGGCGACGATGCGTATCATCATCCGCTGGAGCGCTACCGGATGCTGAAGGAGGTCGCCGGGCATCGGGGGCTTCATCTGACGTATGAGAAGCGCATGGAGGCGCTGACGCCGGAGACTCTGGCGCGGTACGACGTGCTGCTCGTCTATGCGAACCACCAGGCCATCACGCCGGCGCAACTGGACGCGGTGCGGGAGTTTATCGAGCGGGGCGGCGGTTTCGTGCCGGTGCATTGCGGGTCGGCGTGTTTCAAGGAATCGGCGGACTATGTCGGGCTGGTCGGCGGGCAGATCGAGGGGCATGGCGAAGGCATGTTCACGGCGCGGGTGGTCGCGCCGGAGCACCCGGTGATGCGCGGGTACACGCCGTTCGAGACGTGGGATGAAACGTACCGGCACCACCGGTTGACGGACGATCTCATGGTGCTGCAACGCCACGAGGAGGAGCCGTGGACATGGGTGCGGACGCAGGGGAAGGGACGCGTGTTTTACACGGCCCACGGCCACGACGAGCGGTGCTGGTCGCAGGAGGGATTTCACGAGTTGCTCGAGCGCGGGATTCACTGGGCGGCGGGACGCGAGGGGAAACGCGCCACCCTGCCCGCGCTGGAATACCGGACGCCTATGCTCCCGGATCGCTACCACACGGACCGCCCGGTGCCGAATGTGCAGGAACCGCTGCCGCCGGAGGCCTCGTTGCGGCGCGCGCAGGTCCCGCCGGGTTTCGTGGTGTCGCTCTTCGCCGCCGAGCCGGACGTGGTGCGCCCGATCGCCCTCGCGTGGGACGAGCGCGACCGGCTGTGGGTGGTGGAGGCGCTGGATTATCCTAACAATATGTCAAAGGACGGCCCCGGCCGCGATCGGCTGAAGATATGCGAGGACACTGATGGCGACGGCCGGGCGGATCGTTTCATCGTTTTTGCCGAGGGACTGTCGCTGGCGACTTCCGTGGTCCACGCGAACGGCGGGGTGATCGCCACCGACGGTCCGCGCGTGGTCTTTCTCCGCGACACCGACGGCGACGACCGCGCGGACGAGCGCCGCGTCCTGTTCGACGGATTCAAGATGCACGACACGCACGCCGGGGTGTCGAATCTCCGGTACGGGTTCGATGGATGGATTTACGCGACGATCGGCTACGCGGGATACGAGGGCGTGGCGGCCGGGCGTCCGCTGAAATTCGATACCGGCGCGCTCCGGTTCCGGCCCGACGGCTCGGCGCTCGAATTCCTCGGCAAAACCAGCAACAACACATGGGGCCTGGGATTCACGGAGCAGTTCGATGTCCTCGGCTCCACCGCCAACCGGCAAGCGAGCTGGCAGCTCGTCGGCGACGGCGGGCCGGTCCATCGCGCGGATCGTGGCACGAAGGTATTTCCGATCACGCAGGACGTGCAGGGATCCGATGGCTGGGATGCGCCGCTGGAAGTGCTTGGCGACGGCCGCCTGCGCGCGAAAGCCCGCCACTACACCGCCGCCGCCGGGCACGGGGTTTACACGGACCGGCGATTTCCCGCAGAGTGGTGGAACCGCGCCGTCTTCGTGTGCGAACCCACCGGGCATCTCGTGTCCCTCGGCCACCTGCGCACCGAGGCCGCGGACTTCGTCACGGAATTCGAGGGCAACAATCTTTATGCCAGCTCCGACGCCTGGTCCGCGCCCGTCGCCGCCGAAACCGGTCCCGACGGCGCGGTGTGGATCGCGGACTGGTATAACATCATCGTCCAGCACCTGCGTCCCGGCGCGCCCTTCGAGCACACCAAAGTCGAACGCGGCCCTGGCGCGGGTTATCTGACGCCGCTGCGCGACCATCCGCTGGGACGGATCTACCGCGTGTTTCCGAAGGAAAGCCGTGCCGCCACCAGTCCCCCACCCGCCGCCGACCCGCTGGCCGCGCTGAACGATGCCAACCTCGGCCGCCGGCTGCACGCCCAACGGATCCTCGTCGAGACCGGACGCCACGATCTTGTTCCGCGATTAAAATCCGCCGCCGCGGACGAGCACGGCATCCACGCGCTGCATGCGCTCGCGGGTCTGGGGTATTTCGCGCCGGACTCCGAGGACGGGCTGGTCTGGCTCGCGGAAATGCTGCGCCACCCCGCGCCCGGCCACCGGCGCGCCGCGTTGTCGCTGTGGCCCGCGGAAAGCCCATGCTCCTTCGATCCGCTCGGCGAAAGCGATCCCTTCGTGATCCGCGAGCGGCTGCTCCTCGCCGCCCGCGGCGCGCCCGACGAGGCGCTGGGCCGCCGGCTCCGCGACTGGCATCGCCATCACCCGCGGCTCCGGCGCGGCGTCGTGCTCGACCGATGCTTCGCCGCCGCCGCCGCGCGCCATGCCACCGGTTTCATTCTCGCCTCGCTGGAGACACCGCCTGATCCGTCCGTGCTCGGCGAGCGCATCTATCCCGCCGCCATTCGCGCCTTCGCCGAAAACCGCTCGCCACAGATCCTCGCCCGCCTCGCCACGGACGACTCGCCGCTCGCCCGCGCCCTCCACGAGGCCGCCAAACCGAACCTCGTCGAAAAACAACATCACCCGCCCGCCGCCCGCCTCGCCCGCGGCGAAACCCTCTACGCTCTTGTCTGTGCCGCCTGCCACCAGAGCAGCGGCGCCGGACTGGACGGCGCGTTTCCACCGCTGGATGGCTCGCCGCGCATCACCGGCGATCCCGCCGCGGCCATCCGCATCGTCCTGCACGGTTTGATCGGCCCCGTGGACATCCCCGGCAAACCACCCGTCAACGCGTTCATGCCACCCGCCGTGGGACTCCCGGATCAGGACATCGCCGATCTGCTCACCTACGTCCGCCACGCGTGGTCGAATGACGCTCCCGCCATCTCCCCGGAAGAGACCGCCCAGATCCGCTCCGCCTCCCGGAACCGCTCCACACCCTGGACACTGAAGGAACTGTCGGAGTGAATCGAAAGTCAGCGCGGGTAAAAAATGACTGATATTTCGTGCAAATAAACCGGTATCAGATGATTTGCCAGCTATTATGCCTTAAAATGCGTCATTTGGCCTGATATTTCGAGCATATTTTGTCATTTATCTGGCTTGTATCGGCCGATTCGGCCGCTACTTTCCTCTCATTGCCTGAAAGATCATGCCGACACATGAACTCGCTTCATTGATTGCCTGGCACCGGAAGCGCGCCGGTTTGAGCCAGGCGGATCTGGCGCGTCACGCCGGCGTGAGCCGCTACGTGGTGCAGGATCTGGAAGCCGGGCATGGCCGGACGACCTGGGGGAAGCTGTGCGCCGTGCTGACGGTGCTGAATCTGACGCTGGAACCCACGGGCCCGCTGGTCGCCGATTGGCGGGCCACCACCTCCGCTGCCGTGACATGAAAACGGGGATTATACACCAGGCCGTGGTGCATCAGCACGGCCAACCCGCCGGAATGTTAAGCGAGCGCCCGGAAGCGGGGTGGCGTTTCAGCTACCTGCCCGGTTACTCCGGGCCACCGGTTTCCCTTACGATGCCTTGCCGGGAAGAGCCTTATGACTTTTCTGGTTTCCCCGCGGTCTTCGAGGGACTGTTGCCCGAGGGGCCTCAACTGGAAGCTCTGCTGCGTTTGCACAAGATCGACCGGCACGACGCGTTTCGTCAGCTTGTCACGGTGGGGGCGGATCTGGTGGGTTCCCTGACCGTCACCGACGCGACTGCGTCCGTCCCACGCTTGTCCGACGCCTGATGCCCTGATGCCCTGATGCCTTATTGTCCGATCAACCTGGCAGCCATCGCGGAGGGGGAACGGTTTTCCCGTGCCGGGTTGCGGGCGCTGCATCCGAAGCTGGAGGGGCTCCAGCCGCTGAATCTCTCACAAGAGGAACAGTTGCGTGAGGCCTGGCGACGCGCGGACAAGATGTCCGTGCAGGGCGTGCAGCCGAAGCTCTCCGCCGTGCTTTCAGTGAAGCATCAGCGCTTTGACATCGTGGATCGCGGCGGAGCCTGGCTGCTCAAGCCGAATCCGCTGCCGTTTGCCGATGTGCCCGCCAACGAGGCGCTGACCATGTCGATGGCGGCGGCGGCACGCATCGAGGTTCCTTTGCATGGTCTGCTCCCGGCGGTGGACGGATCCTGGGTGTATTTCATCCGCCGCTTCGATCGGCCGGGACGCGGGCAAAAGCGGCATGTTGAAGACTTCGCCCAGCTTTCCGGCGCTTCCCGGGACACGAAGTACGACAGCTCCCTGGAACGCGTGGCCGCGCTGGTGGAACGCTTCTGCACGTTTCCGGCTTTGGAAAAGCCCAGACTCGCCAGACGATTGCTTTTCGGCTTTCTCACCGGAAACGAAGACATGCACCTGAAGAATTTCTCCCTGCAATCCAACGGCGGCGTGGTCTCGCTGACGCCCGCTTACGATCTGCTCAACACCACGCTCGTGCTCGAAAACGCAGTGGAGGAAACCGCGCTGCCAGTGGGCGGCAAGAA
>CAZYHO010000277.1:0-3829 GCA_964647495.1 uncultured Akkermansia sp.
GGAGCCTTCGGCGTTCAGGCAAATATTCAAGTTAACGCCTATGGGGCGATGCCCCTGGCTGGTATAGGGCCGGGCCATTGGCCCTGTGGTGTGGAGGACGATTCCACATGACGCTCCGTGTTTATCCACTGAGTTGACACTTCACTCCAGGGAACGTGATTGACTTGCCACAATGAGGCTGTTGGTAACGAGAAGGCGGGTTGTCCGCCTCTCCACTCCGCACACCGGAATACGACAAAGTAGAAATAATGACTTGCGGACTACCGATAACCCGTCAGCGAGGTTTTGAGGAAGACGAGGATCATCGAATCATCCTCCTCGCCGCCCGAGAGGGAACCGAGCAGGCGGGTTTGGCCCGCGTAGATCGTGGCCGTGGTGGACAGGCTGCCGACGTTGGGCTGGCCGCCTGGCGCGGCTGGCGGGGTGGCGCAAACGATCGAGGCGGTCAAGTCGAGCGTGTACCCGTCGCCACTGAGCACCGGTTCCGCGGTAAACGAGATGCCGGTGAAGTCGGCTCCTGGCTGATCCGCCGGAGAAACGGCATCGGAACCGCCTTCAGTCGAGGCACGCTGGCCGCGCCCGGATTGCATTCTGACTTGCTGGCCGCTGCGCGTGAGCAGCGTCGGTGCAGCCAGGAGTTTGATTTTCTGGGAAGTCGCGGCGATTTCCCGGAGCTTGGCCACGCCGGCACTCGCGTCCGGCTGCGATTCCACCTGGTCGAGCAGCGCGAGCGCATCCGCCTTGGGCATCCGGTAGAACTCCGCGCGCAGATTGATCATCTTCACCTGCCGTCCCGAAATGCCCTCCACGAATTGCGCCACCAGGTCGAGGTTGGACGGCGTGTTGCGGACCGTCAGTGTCGAGGTGGCGGCCGAGAAGAACGCGCTGGCGTTCTCGGGGAACGGGATGCCCAACTGCTTCAGGATGTCGATGGCGGTGGCTTTCGGGCGAAGCGCGGAGCCGCCCACCGCGTTCCCGGCCGTGAATGGACCGCCCCCTCCGTCGGTCGAATCCGCCCCGCCCGAAACGCCGGAACTCAGGAAATCCGGCGGCACCCGGAAGCCTCTGGTGTAGAGTTCCGACTCTGTGTCAGCAGGCGCAATGATGACCGCGTAGGGATCGATGCGCACCCGCAGGCCGGCCTGATCGGCCACCGCTATCGTGGCGACTTCAAGCGGGACATTGGAGAGATGGAGCGTGATCCGGGGCAGGTCGCCGGTGGTGGGCGGGCGCAGGATGAAGCTCACGCCTTTCCGTTCGGGATCGGGGTCGAGTTCCAGACTTTGGAGGCGGAGGAATTCCACCGCCTCTTCGATCTGGAGTTTGTCGAATACTATCTCGGGAATGATCAGTGACCGCAATTTGCTGACAATGGTCCGCTCTCCTTCGGTCAACTGGCTTTGTGCGATTCCTGCCGCCTCATCGCCCTCTTTGCGCGCCTTCGCCAGGGCTTCCAGGGCGGGTGCGATTTCGGATTCCGGCGGGGCGGCCGGCGTGCTGGCGGTGGGGCCGGTTTCGTCCTGCCCGGTCACTCCCGGGGTGAGGCCGAAACACGCCACGAGCGCGGCGGCCAGCATGGCGGCCGAAAAACCGCGCTTGAGCAAGCCGGGTTGCCGGCGGTCCCGGGAGGGATCGAGGATGCGCTCGACGCGCTGGGGGACGGTGGAAGGATGGGCCATGGAGAAATGAGGTGTCATGGTGGTGTGTTGGCGTTGGCGGGTTTGGGTGTGGCGGGCACAGGCCACCAGCAAGGCGGCGTAGGATGAAGGTTCGGTGGCGCTTGTCAGCGCGGCATCGTCGGCGGACTGCTCTTCGGCCAGACGCCAGCGGCGCACCGCCAGCCAGGCGAAGGGGTTGGCCCAGTGCAGGGCAAGGAGCACGACGGAAAGCGTCTGCCAGAATGGATCGCCGCGCCGCAGATGCGCGAATTCGTGGGCCAGCGCCAGCCGTTTGTGCTCTCGCGGCCAGGCTGCGGCGGCGGCCGGCACGAGGATGGTCGGCCGCAGCGTGCCCCACGCGCACGGAATGGCCGCGGCCGGATGGCGGAGCAGGCGAGGCGCCGGTGCGCCGCCGGCGATTTCCCGCAGCAGCATGGACCATTCGTCATCCGGCTCCACCGGCACGGACTCGCGAACCCAGCGTTGACGCCGCCAGAGCGCGCCCGCCCAGCGAGCCAGCACCCACACCGCCCCCAACCCCCACCCGCACCACACCGCGATCCGCCAGGGAAATGGATCGGGAGGAACGGGGATGATAGCAGGCTCCAGGGCGCCGGCGCCGTTGGTGCCGGCGGCGAATTCCCGCTCCGCCTCTCTCCACACCGCCGCGAGATCAGGCTCATCGGCGTCGGGGCCGGTGGATTCGCCGCGCATCCCGTCCACCGGGCCGCCGGCCATGGCCACGCGCGTGCCGCCGGCCAGATCGGGCAGAAATGCCGGAACATCCCATCCGCTTGCCGTCACCAGCGTCATCGAGAGCAACGCCAGCATCGCGCCACGCCAGCAGAAGGCGAGCCACGCCGCCGAGCGCCGCCGGAAGACCGCCCCGGCCACATGAAGCCCCGCCAGCAACAACACGCCGCGCCACAGCCACGCCAGGGGCTCGATGGTGAATAGATCGTGAATCATGAGCGTGATTGTTGACGGTTTTTGGTTTGGCGGATCAAGGCTTCCAGCCGGTCAAGCTCCTCGGGAGCCAGCGGTTTATGGCTGGCATCGAGCAACCCGGAGACCGCCCGTTCCACCGAGCCTTCGAAAAATACATCGAGCAGCCGCCGCAGGGCCGAACGGGCCGCGGTCGTCGCCGGGCGGCGCGCTTCATAAACATACGCCTTGCCCTTGTGGCGATGGCGCAGATGCCCTTTGCGCTCAAGCACCCGCAGGATCGTGCGCACGGTGGCGTCCGTCGGCGCGTCCGGCATTCTTTCCTGAATCTCGCGGGCCGTCACCGCGCCCCCCGCGTACACAATGTCCATGATCTGCCGCTCGCGGCGGGTCAGCGGATCAGCAGAGGCGGAAACAGAGGGGCGCGGCATGGGATCGGAATTCATTTCGGGCTCGTGTGTAAAATTACGCGGGTTCCGCCGGTCTGTCGAGATCTTTTATGTGTATTTTTACACGGGTTCCGGAGTGGCGGGAGTGTGCCGGGGGATTCCGATACGGTTCATTCAAGGATCAACCGCGAATGGACACGAATGGACGCCAATGCAGGCAAGGCTCTCGATGGCAGCACGTGGCAGGTCCTCCTGATTCGCGTTTATTGGCGTTCATTCGCGGTTTATCAACCCGTATCGCTAAGCGTAGGGCGGCGGGCAAAAAAAGGCCGGGGCGCAAGCGGCCCCGGCCTTGAAGGAGAGGAGAGGTGAGGAGGGAGGGGGTGGTCAGAAGCGGATGATCACACCGGCTTCGAGGTTATGGCCCTGGATGGCGTCCTGATCGGTTTCAGTGTGGATGAAGCGGTATCCGAGGGTGAGGTCGGTGGTCGGGCTGATGGAATAGTTGAACCCGCTGAATCCCTGGAAGGAGACGTCCCAGCCATCGAATGAGGCGTCGTAATCGACGCTGGCGATGCGATCGAGGTCGAATTCATGCCAGGCGACACCGACGCCGGCGCCGATGGTGAGGGTGAGGGAGTCGGTGAGGCTGAAGCTGTAGGCGGCGTTGGCGAGGATCGGCACGACGGCGGGATCGGCTTCGAGGCTGAGGTTGCCGAGCTTTTCGCCGTTGAGGCGAACCGTGACGCGATCGAGGTCGGCGGTGTAATAACCGACGCTGGCGCCGAGGCTGAAGCCGTTGCTGAAGCGGTAACCGAAGGGCACGGTGGCGCCCCA
>CAZYHO010000277.1:3929-6675 GCA_964647495.1 uncultured Akkermansia sp.
GGTTTCATATCAACTGAGGTTTGGTGTTTGGTGTTTGGTGATGGTTGGTGATGTCGGATGATGGTTTGGTGATGGCGGGGACGGCATCGGGCCTCCGTTGGCGCCGGGAAAGGACTGAAACAAGCCGCCGCCCGATACACTATCGGGGATCGATGCCATAACCTCCGCCGCATACACATAGTCAGGAAAGCCGTTTCGTCAACAGACATGTCACGCTTCGGTTGCGCGAGGCGTGTTCGCCCGTTCAGCAGGCGCGGCCGATCATCAGTCTGTTTGTGGCGGGGTCAAAATTCCGGCGACGCGGAGGCGGCGGCGGGGTATTCTGGGCCGGTGGCCACCGCTCATCTCCCGAGCCTGCGCCCGTCATCCGGGGACCGTCATCGTGTTTTTGATGATGGTTTCTGCCCTGCGACAATGGAAGAGACGATACTTATTCGCACAGTGGAATTGCCGCCCTTCATCGATCTGGGGGCGGTTTTCGTGTTCAGTATCACAGGCGCGATGGAGGCGATCCGCCGCCACTATGATCCTGTCGGGTTGTTTGTGCTGGCGCTGGCCTGCGGGCTCGGGGGCGGCTTGTTGCGCGACGGTGTGTTTATTCAGGCTGGTCCACCGGCGGCGATGCGCGACACCTCTTATCTGGTGGCGGTATTTGCCGGCTGCGTGGTGGCCGGTGTTTTTTTCAAGCATGTGGCGCGGTTATCGAAGCCGTTCCTGCTGCTGGACGCGCTGGGAACCGGGGCCTACGGCGTGGTGGGGGCGAGCAAGGCGTTCGAGGCGGGCCTGTCGGTGCCGGCGTGTGTGGTTGTCGGCGTGGTCAACGCGGCCGGCAGCGGATTGATCCGGGATGTGCTGGTGCGGGAGGAGCCGCTGATGCTCAAGCCCGGGCAGTTTTACGTGGTGGCCTCGCTGGCCGGCATCTGGACGTTTGCCGTGCTTGCGCGCTGGGTAAACGTGCCGGTCACCGCGGCGGCGATCGCGGCCATTACCGTGACGTTCGCTCTTCGGCTGCTGGCCATTTCGTTCGACTGGAAGACGCGTCCGGTGCTCAAACCTCCCTCGATTTCATGAACGGACCGTGCAGAACCCGACGCGCGAATCGCCGGCACTGCCGGTTCCTTCGATTTTCCCCGACCCCATTCCGATGCTTTCGACTACCCGTGATTCCGGCCGATGCCTGCCAGCGCCTGAGGCGCAGTGCCCTGTGCCGCCGTGGATTTCCACGAACCACCGCCATCCGCCTCGGGTCATCAGTGCCGCGGGCCGGAGTGCCGCCGTCGCATTGATCTGTGGCGCGGCGGTGACCTGGGCGCCGGGCGCGATGCCGGCGGCCATGGACGACGTGTACAGTCTTGGTGAGGGTGAGGCGCTGGTCGTTCCGGTGGCGGGCGGCGTGCTGACGAACGACGAGGCGCACGGGCAGGAGGTGGAGGTGGTTCTGGTCGATCCGCCGGCATCCGGTACGCTGACGCTGGAGCCTGGAGGCGGGTTTCGCTACGAACCCGCGGCGGGCGAGACAGGGGAAGTCACGTTTCGTTACAAGGTGCGCACGGTGGTGGGCCCGGTCGAGTTCATGATCGATCCGGCGCGATCGCGGCTGCAAGTGGAGGCACGCGCGACCACGGACTACGGCACGGCCAATGATCGTGACGACTCGCGGGTTGCGGGCACGTTGCACGTGCGGCTGCGGCCGTCGGGTGAACCGTTCGCCGCCGCTCATGTCACGCGGCTCGAGGCGCGGCTCATCGATGCGCTCGATCTGCGGCTGGGGTTCGGGTGCGTGTTCAATTTTTGCCTGGCCTCGGTCACCGTGAAAACGCGCGTGGCCGCGCCGGATACCCTCACGCTTTCACTTGTCGAGCCGGGCCCGGAGGCCACGGTGGTGGCGGGCGCATTCACTCAGACCGGCAACACGTTTGCCATGGGCGGCACCGCGGACATCGCGGGCACCGGCCTCGCCGCCGACCTGCTCCCCTCCGGTCCGCAGTCGCTCGACACCACGGCCGTGCTCGACATGACCGAAATCCAGATCACCGCGTCCGGCGGGACGCTCACGCTGCGGACGCCGGTCGAGTATGCCGGGCGGTTTTATCTCGACCCCGAGGACACCGAGACCAATTACGTTGATTTCGCCGCGCGCACGCAGTTCACCGGGTCCTCCGGGTTTCTCATCGCCACCGCGCCGGACGGCGCCAATGTGCCCGACGAATCCGAACCGGCCACCGTCACGCTGACCATCATTCCGGCCATTCCGGACGCGGACGCCGACGGCATCGCGGATGACTGGGAGCGCGCGAACGGGCTCGACCCGGACGAGCCCGACGATGCGGCGCTCGACTTCGACGGCGATGGCCAGGACAATCGCTCCGAGTTCCTGGCCGGCACCGACCCGCGGTCCGCCGCCGATGTGCTCGCCATTTCCGCCATCGAGGACCGGGGGGCGTCCATCGCCCTGATCGGTTCGGGCCTGAAATCCGGCCGCCGCTATGTGTGCGAACACTCGGCCAATCTCGAGGATTGGCTGGAAATCGGCGAGCCCGTCGAGCCCGTCGAGCCGGCGGCCCCGCAGCAGGAAATCCTGCTGCCGGCGCCCACCGAGCCCCGCTTTTACCGCCTGCGGTGCCTGTTCACATGGCCGTGAGCGCATGCCCCGATCATTAGCATGCTTGAAAGGCCGTGGTTTCCCGCGGCGCGCCGCACCTGGGAGCGCCGCAGTCGCTGCGGCCTCGTGCGTATCGGCATGGGC
>CAZYHO010000278.1:0-2471 GCA_964647495.1 uncultured Akkermansia sp.
TCGAAGCCCGTGGCGGGGCGGGCGACTTCGGGGAGTGGTTTGCCGAGGCGTTTGCGTGTGATGATTTCGCGATCCGGGAGCGAGAGTTGTTTGAGGCGGACTTTGCGTTCGGCGCCATCCTCGCCGCGGAGGAGGGCGGAGTGGGCATCGAATTCGAGGAGTTTGGCGAAGAGGGTGGTGCCGTGCGCGCTCGTCCAGGTGCGGTAGCCATTGGTGGCGAGCGTTTCGCGCCGGCGTTCGGCGGCGAAGAGGACGGCCTCGTGTCCCTCGACGGCCTGGCAGATCTGTTGTCCGACCGCCTGGCCGCGGCCGGTGGCGTAGCCGGTCCAGCGCCGGATTTCCTTGCCATCGGGACCGCAGAGGATCACGCACGGGAAACCGCGCACTTTGAATGACTTCTTGAAGGCCTCCATGGCGTCGAGCCGCGCGATCTTGGATGGGTCCTTCAGATCCAGTTGCGATGACTTGGTGTAGAACAGGCCGCAGATGACCAGATGCTGCAGGGCGAATTCATTGAAGGCCGCCGTGGAGAGCACCTCGTCGCTGAGCTGCTTCGATGCCCCGCCCGCCTCGCCCGTCGAGCTGCTGAAGACGAGCAGCAGACACCGGTTCTCGGACTGCGCCAAATCACGCGCCTTCCGCGGGCTCTCGTGCCAGACGGGAAACGGCAGCTCCCCTGGCACAGGCGCCGGAAGCACGGCGCCGGGACGCGATCTGCGGGCCGCGGGCGGGCGCAGCGCCTCGCCATCGGGGTCCGGATCTTCCAGAAACGCCGAACCTTCCGCCCCCTCGTCGTCAGGATTCTGGGGGATGAGGGAGGACTCGGGCAGGTCGGGCAGGTCGGGAAAACTCGGGGCGATTTCGCCGTCGCTCGGCAGGCCGAGAGGCGGGATGTCTGGCGGCAGCGGAATGGCGACGGAGGAAGGCGGCGTCTTGCGCGGCGGTTCGTGCGGGAAATCATCCGGGAGCGGTGGCAGCAGTTCGTCCGCGGGCGTGCCGGACCCGGGCCGCCCGTCGTCCGCGTCCCGCTGCGGGGAAATGCGCGGCACGGCGCGTTCGCCGGCCGGCTGCTGGGCGGGCGCTCCGGCCACACCGAACCAGCCGGCCATCCCGAGCGCGAGACAGCGGATTGCGGATTTCCAGTGGCGGGCACCAGCCATGGCGGCGTCTACAGTGGCCCCATCTTCAATTCCTGCAAGTGAGCGGCACCTCGTCGTATTCGAGCGCCCATTCGCGCATGAACCGAACGCGCGTCGGCCGGCACCGGTACACGATCAGCTCCGGATTCTCGGACGTGCCGAGGTACCGGCGCAGCAGCGGATTCTCCTCCCAGATCGCGTCCAGGATCTCGCGTTCGCCGACCACTTCCGCCACCGCGGTGATGCGCACCTGGTTGTGGTCCTGGTCCAGGTAGCACAGCTCGACGCGCGGCTCGGCCGCAATCTCCTCGGTTTTTCCATACCGGCGCAGGTTCGCCACGTAAATCACGAACCCGGATTCCACACGCACCGGCGACACCGGCCGCACCCGCGGCTGCCCGTCGGTTCCCGCCGTGGCCAGAAACGGGAATTTCGCGCGCCGCACGACGGCGGCCGCCACCTCGGCCAGCGCCTCCGGTCCATCAGTCGGTTGCATCCTCCCACCATGCCGGATGCCGCGCGCTCCCGCAAACTTCCTTTGACGCCCGCGTTCCGGCCCATAGCGTCCTCGAATGTTTCCAAGAATCATCTCCGCCCTCGCCTGCGTCGCCACGCTCGGCGCCGCCGCCGCCCAGGACAAGACCGCCCCGAAAAAGGCGGCCCAGGACAATGCCGCCGAAGACAAACCCGCCGCTCCGGTCAAGCTCGAATCCGAATCCCAGAAGATCAGCTATATCTTCGGCCACAGCATCGGATCGCGCATCAAGGACGATAACGTCACGGTCGATCTCGACGCCCTGATCGCCGGCATCAAGGCGGCCCTCGCCGGCGAGCCGTCCCAACTCGACGAGGACGAGACGTACGCGACCCTGCAGAGATTTCAGCGTGAGATGCAAGCCGAACAGGAAAAGGCCGCCGCCGCCGCCGGCAGCGAAAACGCCAAGGCCGGCGCCGCATTCCTCGCCGCCAACGGCAAACGCAAGGAAGTGACGACTACCTCCAGCGGCCTCCAATACGAGGTCATCACCAAGGCCAGTGGCGCGAAACCGACCAAGGAAGACTCCGTCCGCGTCCACTACCACGGCACGCTCATCGACGGCACGGTCTTCGACAGCTCGGTCGAGAGCGGCGAACCGGCCGAATTCGGCGTCGGCGAAGTGATCCCGGGCTGGACCGAGGCGCTCCAGCTCATGCCGGTCGGCTCCAAATGGAAACTCGTCATCCCGTCGAACCTCGCCTACGGCGAGCGCGGCGTCAGCGAAGACATCGGACCCAACAGCACACTGGTCTTCGAGGTCGAGCTTTTGGGGATAGTGGGGAAGAAATAGGGCC
>CAZYHO010000278.1:2571-5314 GCA_964647495.1 uncultured Akkermansia sp.
CCGGCCTCGGCGAGCGCCTTGTCCAGTTCGGCGCGTTCCGTTTCTGTGGGGCGCCGGCTGAAACAGCGCGCGTAGAGGTCGTCGATGATGGCGGCGGGCGCGGCGCCTGCCTTCAACTGGATTTCGACGACCTTGCCGGCGCCGATGCGGTTGTGTGTTGTGTCGCCGTTGAGCAGGTGGAGTGCCTGGCCGAGGTTCGGTTCCATCTTGACCTCGCACGAACACACGCTCGCGCGCTCGGCGCGGCCGAACGTCCGCAGGAAATACGTGCTCACATTGCCATCGGCGATCTGAACGGCGCGGGCGCCCTCGGGCAGCCCCTGGAATTTGTTCTTCGTGTCGGTGACCTGGCTGATGGCGTCGAGCAACACCTCGGCCCGCTGCCGCCGGATCAGGGCGCGCGAAAAATTGCGGCTGTCCAGGGCATTGCTTTCGTTGGCCTGCGTCGTGCGCTGGTATGTCTTGCTGGTGGTGATGTCGCGGACCAGGCGGCGGAAATCGTAGTTATACGCGATGAAGCGGCGCCCGAGTTCGCCGAGCAGCTCCGGATTGACGGCGGGATTTGAAATGCGCACGTCGTCCACCGGATCGACGATACCGACGCCGAGGAAGTGAGCCCAGATGATATTGGCGAGGTTTTGGGCGAAATACGGGTTGTCCGGCGAGGAGAGCCAATCGGCGAGCACGGTGCGGCGGTCCTGGCCCGCGGCGATTTCGGGCTCGCCGCCGCCGAGGAATTTCGGTTTCACGTCGCGGCCGCCGACGAGGTGTTTCATCTCGCCGCCGCCGCTGTTGAAGACGACGAGTTCGCGCGGATCTTCGCTTTGTTTGCGGCCGATCTGGGCGAAGAAGGCGGCGAATCCGTAATAATCGTCGGTGGTCCAGCGGTCGAACGGGTGGTTATGGCACTGGGCGCACTGGATGCGCATCCCCATGAAGACCTGGGCGAGGTTTTCGGTGAGCTTGAGCGTGTCCCGCTCGATCTGGTAATAGTTGGTGGCGGGCGTCTTGAACGTGCCGCCGCTGGCCGAGATCAGTTCGCGCACGATCTGGTTGAACGGAACATTTTTCGCGATGCGGTCCTGGAGCCAGTTGAAGTAGAGGAGCGAACTCTTGTAGCTGACCTGGTTGTTCGGGTTGGTGCGGATCTGGAGCAGCTCGGCGAATTTCATCACCCAAAGTTCCGTGAACTCCTTGCGGGTGAGAAGCTGGTCGATGAGCCGCTCGCGCTTGTCGGACGATACATCGCTCACGAACGCGGCGTGCTCGGAGGGCGTGGGCAGCAGCCCGACGGTGTCCAGGAAAACGCGCCGCAGGAAGATTTCATCGGAGGCATCGCCGGACGGGAGGATGCGCAACTTGTGGAGTTTTTCGTGGACCAGCGCGTCGATGTAATTCGCCTCCGCCGGCTGCGGCCGCGTGTATTGCAGCGCCTCCGGGATGACGATGACCTGCGTGCCGACGGTGAAGCTGGCGAAGCGCGCCATGACGAATGCCTCGCCGCGCTCACCCGACGTGATCAGGCCGCCGGCTTCCACCGCGGCGCTGCCGGCATTGCTCGTGATGAATGTGGCGAGCGATGTCACGTCGCGGTCGGTGCCGTCGGAGTATTTCGCGAGCACCGTGAGTTGCTGGCGTGTCCCGCTGCCTTCGAGGACAAGCCGCGTGGGCGCGACCTCGATGCCTGTGACCTGCGAGACCTTGGCGGGGTCGTCGTTCGGCGCGCCCGCCTGGAGCCACTCGACGAGTGTTTGATTGAGCGGGCTGTCGGCCTCGAACCGCTTTCCACCGGTGTGGGGGACGGCTCCGATGGATTTCGTGACGAGCAGGCTGTCCTCGGGGATGGCGAGGTTGATGCGCCGGCTGCTCAGCTCGCGGGTGATCCGGTGGTAATCCGCCTCCGGATCGTAACCGAAGAGCGAGAGATGAAATCCGTCCTGCCCGCGCGCCGATCCATGGCACGAGCCGGTATTGCAGCCGCCGCGCTCGAACACCGGCATCACGTCGAGGCGAAAGCTCACCGGGCGGTCTTCGCTGGTCGCGCGCACTTTCAACGGCGCTTCCGCGGATTTGCCGAAAAACTCGACGCGGATCACCGACTCGCCGTCCCTGGCGGGCGCGAACAGGTTTCCCTCCTGCCGCACCAGCGCCGGATCGGCCACCGCAAACGAGACTTTTTTCGTGATGTCGCGCGTCGTGTCGTCGCCGTACGTCGCCATCACCACGAGCCGCTGCTCGTCCCGCTTCGTCTCCAGCGAGACGGCAGGCGGAAAAATCTGGATGGCGACCAGGTTTTCACCGTCGCGCGGCGAAACCCGCGACTCGGGATCGAACGGCTTGAGCGCCACGCCCTCGGGCCACACCGCGCCCGCGTCCACCCACTCGCGCAGTTTCCCGATCTGGTCGGGCGTCAGGCGCGGCGCCTTGTCCTTGGGCGGCATCGCCTCGTCGTCGTCCGCCGGAAGCTGCACGCGCTGCAGCAAAAGCGACTGCGCGGCCTCCGCCGAGTCGATGGCCGTCCCGGAATCGCCACCCGCAGCCAGCGCCGCCGCCGTGTGCAATCGCAGCCCGCCCTTGTCGTTTTCAGGGCCGTGGCACTGGACGCACGAGGCCTCCAGCACCGGCTGAATGTCCCGAGCAAAGTCGACCGCCCCGCCGGCCCGGCTCGCCGCCACGCCAGCCAGACACACGAACACCCGGAAAGAACCAACGCGAACGAAGTCAATGAACCGCACGGGCCAAA
>CAZYHO010000278.1:5414-6658 GCA_964647495.1 uncultured Akkermansia sp.
GCTCGAAAATGACCGTTATTGCGCTTCTGATGAACAAACAATACCTCTTCCACGGCATCTGGCTGATCGCGGCTCTTGGCGCGTACGGCTTGGGCGTCTGGAACCGCGATCGCGCGGAGACCGGCGCCACCACGGCCGGCGCCGGCGTCGTGCGCACACCCGGGCTGCCCGAAGTCAGCCTGCGCCGGATCCATCAAGGCGAAGAGGGAGGCGCAGCCGCCGGCACGCGCGGCGCGGAAGCCACGGCGGGGCATCGGCCGCTGACGCAGGCGGAGGTCGAGGCGGTCGCCCGCGAGGCCTTCAACGACCCGAATCCTCTGAAGCGCCAACTGGCATTCGCCCGGCTGCTGGAAGGCATGACCCCCGAAAACGCCGAAGCGATCGGCGAGCAACTGCTCGCCGGCAAGGCAAGCGGCGAGCAGTGGCGCGTTTTCCAGTACGCCTGGGGAGCGCTCGACGCCAAGGGCGCCCTGGCCGCCGCCGCCACCATCAAGGAAGACGGCCGCCGCAACGGCGCAATTTCCCAGGCCCTTTCCGGCTGGGCCAGCGCCCAACCGACCGACGCCATCGCCTGGCTCAACGGCGTGGAAAACAAAGACGAGAAGAACCGCCTCATGAACAGCCTGGTCGGCGGCCTGGCCGACTACGACATCGGATTCGCCACCAATTTCGTCATGGATCTCGCCGCCCAGGGCAACGAGCGCGCGGGCGACCACATGCGGACCGTCGCCGGCGAGCAAGTGCGCAAAGACGGCCCCGAAGGCGCCGCCCGCTGGGCGGAGTCACTCGCCGACGGCGACCTCAAGGGCGCCGCCCTGGAGCGCGTCGTCAATAGCTACGTCGATCGCGATCCCGAAGCCGCCGCCGCCTGGGCCGCGCAGTTCGCCACCACGGATTACGGCGCTCAGGTCATCGATGAGGTCGGCGAGGAATGGGGCGAACGGAACCCGGCCGCCGCCGTCGATTGGCTCCTCGGATTGCCTGACAGCCGCGGCAAAGCGGCAGGCATGCACTCGGCGCTCGGCGAATGGGCGCGCCGCGACCCGACTGCCGCCAGTCAGTACCTGATCGACATGCCGCAGTCGCCGCTCAAGGATGATGCCGTCGGCGGTTTTGTCCGCCATGTCGCCTGGGAAGATCCCGAGGCGGCCATGGCGTGGGCCAGAACGATCGCCCAGGAATCGACGCGCCAGGAAGCCATGACGCGGGCCGCCCAGGCCTGGATCACCCGCGACCGCGAGGCC
>CAZYHO010000279.1:0-6639 GCA_964647495.1 uncultured Akkermansia sp.
TGCCTGCTCCAGGAATCGGATCCCGCCGGCGCGGCCGCTTTCCTCGGGCCGCACATCGCGACGATGCGGGCGCAGAATCGGGCCGAACTGGCCGGCCGTCTGGCTGTGCTCCGGCTACACGCCCTGCTCGCGGCGGACGACCCGGAGTCCGCGCTGACGGCATTCCGCGAGCTGTATTCGCGGCCCGGGGAAATCACGCAGCTTGTCGCCCTGCACATGCTCGGCTTGCAGCTCGGCGATCGTTTTCTGGAATCCGGCCGGCCGTATCCCGCGCTTGTTTGCCTCCAGCGTGTGTGGCCGCGCGAGCGCCTCCTCGCTCACCAGCAGGCCGCCCAGTCACGCTTCGCCGAGCGCCTTGAATTCGCCCGTCGCGCTCCCGGCCAGGAAGCCCTGGTGCTTCAGCTCGAAGGCGTGCTCCGGCGCCTCGAGCGCGAGACCGAGTCGTTTTCGAAGATCGAGTCATTTGACGCGGCGCTCCGGCTGCGCGTGGCGGCGGCCTATCGCGATCTGGGCCGCGCCCGCGAGGCCGCTCTCGTCCTCGAGGACATGCTGGCGCGCCTGCCGCCCGATCCCGTCGTCGAAAAAGCCACGCTCAGTTTGATCCAGTGCTGGATGCAGATCGAGCGCTGGCCGCGCGCCGTGGCCGCCGCCGATGCGTATCTCGAAAAATTCCGCCGGCCGGACAACCCGGATCTGCCGATGGTCCGTTTCCTCAAGGCGACCGCCCAGCAGGCCGCCCGCGAGCCGCACGACGCCGAGCTGTCGTTCGCCGCGGTCCAGCAACTCCATCCCGCGCACGATCTCGCGCCGCGCGCCCTTTTCATGGAGGGCATCTGCCTGCTTGAGCAGGACCTTTTCCGCGAAGCCCTCGACGCTTTCGCCGAAGCCGCCGCCCGCTTCCCGAAGCACGAGATCCTCGACGACTGCGCCTATTGGAGCGCCATGGCTCTCTCGTTCGACAAGCGCCATGTCGAGGCGCGGGACCGCCTCCGCCAATATCTGGGAGCCTATCGCGACAACGCCCGCCACGGCGCGGCCGCGCAGTTTCGCATCGCGTATTCCACTTTCGCCCTGGCCGAGTACCCGGAGGCCGTCGCGCAGCTCCAGAAATTCCTCGCTTCACACGCCGGCGATCCGCTCGCCTCCGAAGCCTGTCTGCTGCTCGGCGATGCGCTGGGCGCGCTCGGCCGCATCGACGATGCCATCGCCGCGTATCGCCGCATCGATCGCGCTGTCCATGCCCGTTTCCACGAGGAGGCCGTGTTCCGCATCGGCACCGTCTACAAGATGACCGAGCAGCCGGAAGCCATGCGCGCGCACTTCGGGAAATTCATGGCCGAGCACCCGGCGAGCGCGCGCCTCGCCGAGGCCGTGTTCCGCATCGGCCAATCACATCAACAGGACGGGCACACCGAGGCGGCGCGCGACGTGTACTGGCAGGTGCTCGCCTCGCACGGCAACGACCCGGACGCCATCGGCATCGAAGACGTGCTCGCCTCACTGCCGAAACTCTATCCGGGCGAAATGGTCCGCGACGACCTCGTGCCCCGCCTCGCCGACCTGGCCACCCAAGCGCGAAGCCGGCAACCGACGCTCGCCCTGCGCGCCCGTTGGGCCAGGGCGCATGTCAGCGCGAAATCCCGGCCTGAGCAGGCGCGCTCCGATCTGGCCGAGTTGCGCCCGCTCATCGATCCGCGCCGCCACCATCCCCGGATCCTCGCGGATTGCGCCGACGCCTTGCGCGAACTCGGAAGATCCGAAGAAGCCCGCACGCTCTACCTCGATCTGCGCAAATGGCATCCACGCGCCATCGAGAAAGACCGCGCCTTCCTCGGGCTCGGCCTGCTTGCGTTCGAAGAAAAAAAACCGGACGCCGCCCTGGAGTACCTGGAAAGATTCGAGCGCGAGACACTGGGCTCGCCGTATCTCGCCGACGCGGTGAACCTTACCGCCAGGATTCACGAGGAGGCCGGCCGCTTCGCCGAAGCCCAGGCCGCCTGCGAACGCCTCCTCGAACTCCCCGCGGCCGCGCGCCAGCTCAAAGCCCGGACTTTGCTGGCCCTGGGAGATCTGATGGTCCGCCAGCGCGAGGATCTCAAGAGCACCGCCTACTATGAACGCGTCTATGTTTCCTACGGCAAATACCACGCCGAGGTGGCCGCCGCTTACGCGAAACGAGCTGCCGCCCTGGAACGCCTCGACCAACGCGACGCCGCCATCGACGTCTGGCGCGAACTGGCCGAACGCGCCGATCTCGCCACCTTTCCCGAAGCCGCCCGCGCCACTGACCGCCTGAGAGCGCTCGATCCCACAGGGCCATCGCCAGCAGGCGCGAAATCACCACCCGCGCCACCTGCGGCTGCGCCCGCCGCCGCCCCGCCGCCGCCCCGCCCATCATCCAATCACCCGCAGCGCCGCGGGCGAGGGTCGAGCCTCGCCGCCACCGCATTTCCCCGATGGGCCTGGTGTGCCGTGCTCTGGCTGCCACCGCGGTGCGGCCTGCAATTCATTACCGCGGCTGCGGCTGCCGCTCGAACCGCGCCGGGCACACATGCAAACCCGACCGCAGCCCCGTCCGCCGCATCGACCGCCGTTCCTGCCGCTGGAGTTGCCGCTGCCCCCGCCGCCGGAGCCTGGCCTGATTCCGTGACGCTGTCGCGCGGTTCGGTGGTCCGCTGCCGCATCGTACGGGCGACCAGCGAATCGCTGCTCATCGAATACCCCCGGCGCGGCGCCGGCCAATCCACGCCGCTCACGCGCGAAGTGCCTTGGGCCGAGCTGCGGTCGGCGGAGTTTTCGATGGACGCCGAATTTCACCAGCTTGTCGCCGACACGCGGACGCGTCAGAACCTGCCGCGCCTCGCTGCTCGCTGGGCGTCACTCGCGCCGCTCGTCGGCCGCCCGCACCATCCTGCCGGCGAACTCGGTCTCGCCCTGGCGCGTCTGGCGCTCGCACACCCCGATTCCGCGGCGCGCCAGCGCGCTCTCGCCGTATGTGAAACGATGGCCTCCTCCGACTGGAATCTTCCGCGCCGTCACCACGCCCGGTTCATCCGCGCCCAGCTCCTCGCCGTGCTCGGACGTTCCGACGAGGCCTCGCAGGAATTTCGCTCACTGGTCGAGACCCCCGATGCCACGCCGGAGGCCGCCATGCCGGCCCATGTGATGATCGCCCAGAGCGACTTCGCCGTGTTGCGCCAGCTTGAGACGGACAATCCCCGCTGGGTGGACGACGACATCGTCAGGCCGGAGCGGGACGCGCTCTTTCATGGCGTCCTCGATCACGCCCTCATGCCATCGACCTTCCATGGCGCCATCGAGCATCCCGCCACCCAAGGACTCTGGACCGCCGTCCAGGTGCTCGAATTCGCCGGCCATCGCGTCGCCGCCGCCGATACCGCGCGCGACATCATCCGGCTTTATCCGGACGCACCGGACGCCGCCGCCGCCCGCGCTTTCCTCCAACAGCACCACCTCCCGCTCGACCCGGCCGCAAAGCCCGATGAACCATCGCCGCCCGATCCGCAGGAAACCGGCGTCGCCGCGGCCAGCCCGCCGCCCCGGTCCGGCGCCGAGCCCACCGTCCGGCGCCGCCCCCGGTACACTTCACCCGAACCCGCCGACTGATCACCTGTCGCCGACCACAGATCCCGGTCCGGCGCATCACAGGCCGCCAGTTCCAGTTCCTCCTCGCTCCGAAAACCTCATGCTTCCACCTCTCATGTCCTCTCCCCGCCTTCGCATCATCCTCATTGCCGGCGTGCTTGCCGCGCTTGTTCTCGCCTTCAGCGGCGCGGCGGAGCCGCCGTCCCCGTCGGGTGATGCCTCCACTCCGCCACCGGGCGCCCAGGTCGGCCAGAAGAGCCTGCTCGATATGTATCTTCTCGGCGGCTGGATCATGCATTGCATCATGGTCTGCTCCATCGGCACCATCGCCGTCGTGGTCTATTGCGTCGTTTCGCTAAAGCCCGGCAAGATGATGCCTGCCGCTTTGCATCAATCCGTGGTGCAATGCGCGCGCCGGCGCGATGTCAACGGCGCCTGGCAGATCTGCGAAGGGTCGCCGTCCACCTATACGCACGTCCTTTCGCCCGCGCTGCTCAAAGTCAACTTCGACCGCGATCTGGCGAACAAGTCCAGCATGGAACAGTCGGCCGGCGAGGCGCTCGATCGCGAACAGTCGCGCCACATGCTCTGGATCAATTATCTCAACGTCTCCGCGACGATCACCCCCATGATCGGCCTGCTCGGCACCGTGACGGGCATGATCAAGTCGTTCGACACGCTGGCCGCCGGAAAGTCGGAGCCCCAGGATCTCGCCGGCGGCATCGGCGAAGCCATGATCACCACCGCCGGCGGCCTCATCGTCGGCATCCCCGCCATGTTCTTCTTCTTTTTCTTCAAGAATCGCCTCAGCACCCTCATGTCGGAAATCCAGAAAAACGCCGGCTTCGTCCTCGATGTGTTCTCCGGTGAAGTCAGCCTGGCCGAAGACGATGCCCGCACCTGAATCTCCCTGCCATGGCTATCTCCCGCCGCCCCGCCGATCCGGACGAACCGGGATTCCAGCTCGCCCCGATGATCGACATGACCTTTCTCCTCCTCATCTTCTTCATGGTCACCACCAAGATGAGCAAGGAGCAGGTCAAGATGGACGTCCGCCTGCCCACCGCTTCCGCCGCCGTCATCCCGGACGACATCAGCCAGCGCGATACCATCAACATCGACGCCGCCGGCCAGTTTCACATCGCCAATTCCCCGGTCACCCGCGAGCAGCTCGCCGCCCACCTCAAGACCCGTTTCGCCAACGCCCCGCCTCTCAAAATCTACCTCCGCGCCGACCGCGACACCCCAGCCCAAACCATCCGCGACTTCATGAAACTGGCCGCCGAATCCGGCGCCATCACCGTCATCTTCGCCAGCCACCCGTCGTAGTCAGAGGTCAGAGGTCAGAGGTCAGTAGTCAGTAGTCAGAAATCAGAAATCAGAGAGCAGAGAGCAGGAACCAGGCGTCCGCGGGTCGGAGGGGAGGAGAAGCGGCGAATGACGAATGACGAATGACCAACAAAAAATCCCGCCATGCTTCGCCGCCGCAAAACCGTTGAAACGCCGGTCGAGATCCCGATGGGTCCGATGATCGACATGGTTTTTCTTCTGCTCGTGTTTTTCATGGTGACGTCGAAACCCATCAGGCAGGAGAGCGACATCACGCTCGGCCTGCCGGGGACGGTGGCCCAGGAAGAGGCGGTCGATATTCCGGACGAGCAGCGCATCGACATCCTGCCGGCCGGCCAGGTCGTGCTCAACGAGCAGGACATCGGCGGTGCGACGGACACGGCCCTGCCCCGCCTTGTCGCCGTGCTCACGCGTTTCAAACAATCGACCGACGCCGCGCGCGGCCAGGCGCTGGTCACGCTGAATCCGGCGCCCACCGTTGCCCACCAGCGCATTGTCGATGTCCTCAACGCCTGCGCCAAAGCCGGCATTTCCGGAGTGACGTTCAGCCAGGGCGACGACGAAGGATGAGGACGGGTTTGATGATTCGCATTGCCGCTCGATGCCCGCCAATGAAGTGCCGACAGCTCCTGCTTCTCCCATGTTTCTCGCTCGCTCCCCGCAAAGTTCCGAGACCGATCGCCGCGACCGGGCCCAGCGCCGCGGGATGATTGTGGCGGTCATCGTCGGCGCCGTGCTGGTGCATGCCGTGGGGCTCGTCATTGCCGCGGCGATCGTGGTGGCACGGTTTTTCGCCGAACCCCAGGCCACCTTCGAAGTGGCGAAGGAGTACCGCATCCCGGTGCAGACGCGCGAGCACCGCATGGCCATGGCACGCCACGAGGCCGCGGCCCCGCGCCCGGCCTTCAACGACCGGATGGTCAGCGTGCGCCCGACCGCTTTCGCCCTGCCGGAAATGCCGGTGCTCGATCTCGACCAGATGCTGCCGCTCGATCCGGCAAACCTCCTCGCGGATCAGGCCGGCAGCCTGATCGGATCCGCCGGCCTCGGGTCAGGCCACGGCGGCGGCGGCCTGGGCGCCGGCGGCACGGGCGGCCGCGGATTCAGTTTCCTCGGGATCGAATCCGACGGGGCGCGCATCGTCCTCCTCTTCGATGTCTCAACCTCGGTGCTCAACAAGGCGCACGCCAGCGGCCTGCCGCTCACGAAGATCAAGGACGAGACGCTCGCTCTCATCCGCACACTCCCGCTCAACGCCCGTTACTCGATCGTCCAGTTCGTCCGCAACTACAAGCCGTTCAGCGACCTGCTCGTCCCCGCCACGCCCCCGAACCGCGAGCGCGCCGCACAGTGGATCGAATCCGAGTGGAACGAAACCGGCATGCTCGGCGCCCGGCAGCGCGGCGTGCGCACCGCCAGCCCCAACGGCCTGCCCATCGTGCTCGACTTCGCTTTCAGCCTCCAGCCCGACACCATCTTCCTCATCTCCGACGGCAGCTTCGAACAAACCGCCCCCGGCGACCCCAATCGCTCCATCCCGCAGGACGAAATCCAGGCGCAACTCAAACGCCTCCAGCAAGCCGCGGGCAAGGAAGTCCCCATCCACTTCATCGGATTCCAGATGAAAGACGCCCACCGCGACTTCTGGCGCCGCACATCCCAACGCTCCGGCGGCAAGTTTCG
>CAZYHO010000280.1:0-6616 GCA_964647495.1 uncultured Akkermansia sp.
CGCTTCCGCCTGAAGGCGGGACTCCAACGCAACGTCGTTTCGCACAGCATTTCAGTTGGAGTCCCGGCGGAAAGCCGGAACCTCAGGCCGAGCCGCGAAGCCGTGCGCGGAAAACCGTTGCGCACCGCCCTTGTCCCGGGCCGACGATTCCGCCTGAAGGAGGGACTTCGACGGGGTTCGTACAGGATCCGACTGGAGATTGGCGGTCAGTGGTCAGTGGTCAGAAGCAACGGGGTTATCTTCTCCGATGACCTGGACCTCGGTTTCGAGATCAAGGCCATGGGATTGTCGGGCGGTGCGCTGGACGAGCGCGATGAGCGCGAGGACGTCGGCCGCGGAGGCTCCGCCTTCGTTGACGATGAAATTGCCGTGCACGGGCGAAATGCGCGCGCGGCCGATGGCGGCATCCTTGAGACCGATCTCGTCGATGAGTTTGCCGGCGGGGCAGGCCGCGGGATTCTTGAAGATGCAGCCGGCGCTGGCGGCGACCGGTTGCGAGGCACGGCGCTTGAGCTTCGAATCGGCGAGGCGGGCGTCGATTTCGGCGAGCGGAGCGGGCGTGCCGCGGAAGACGGCGGACACGGCGTAGTGCGTGGTGAGTTCGGGCACATGCCGGTAGTGGGCGACGATTTCCTCGCGCGACCTGACGCGCAGCTCGCCCTGGGCGTCGAGCAACCGCACCGAGACGACCCGGTCAAACGTCTGCGCGCCCATGGCGCCGGCGTTCATGCGAAGGCCGCCGCCGACGTTGCCCGGAATGCCTTCCATCCACTCGAATCCCCCGATGCCGGCCGCCCGGGCGGTCATGGCGAGTTTTTGAAATCGCGCGCCCACACCGGCCTCGACGAGGTCAGGGCCGATGACGCGCACCTCGGCGAACTCACCCTTGGCCGGATGAATCACGGCGCCGCGGATGCCGCCATCGCGGACGAGGAGGTTCGAACCGCGCCCGATGACACGGATCGGGATGCCGCGATCACGCAGATGGCACACCAGCCGTTGAAACCCCGCCACCGTCCGCGGTTCGATCCAATAATCCGCGGGTCCGCCGATGAGCAGCGTCGTGTGCCGGCTCATCGGCTCGTAAAGCCGGAGCACCGCCTGCGCCTCGGACGGCGCCGCATCCGGCGTTGCATGCGGCGCGGCTTCCCGCGCCGCATCCCGCGCCTCCCCGGATGGCGGCCCGCCAGACGGAAATCCGGCCCCGCCGTGGAGCGCGGCCGCCATTTCCTCGAGCGCGTGAAGGTCCGCGGTGAGGCGCGTGCCGATCTCATGCACATTGCCGGCGCCCAGCGTGACGAGCAGGTCTCCGGGGCGGAGGAAATTGCCGATCGCGAGAGCCGCGGCGGCCAGCTCGGGCGTGGAAAACGTCGCGACTCCGGGCGCGGCGGCGTTGATCGCATCGATGATCGTCTGCCCGCTCACGCCGGGGATCGGCGGCTCGCTGGCGGCATACACGTCGGTCACGAACACGGCGTCGGCCTCCGCGAATGCGGCGCCAAACTGGTCCTTCAACAACCGGGTGCGCGTGAACCGGTGTGGCTGAAAAACGACCACGAGCCGCCGCGGCGCCAGCGCGCGCGCCGCCGCGAGCGTGGCGGCGATTTCCGTCGGGTGGTGGCCGTAATCGTCGACGATCCGCCAGGCGGCGCTGCGGTATTTCACCTCGAACCGCCGCTTGGCGCCGCGAAATCCCTCCAGCGCCGCGCGGATCTTCTCGAACGGCACGCCTTGGTCGGTCGCCACCGCCACCACCGCCAGCGCGTTGCTTATGTTGTGACGGCCCGGTATGTTCAGGACCAGTTCGCCCAGC
This sequence comes from uncultured Akkermansia sp., assembly GCA_964647495.1. Classification (GTDB taxonomy): domain Bacteria; phylum Verrucomicrobiota; class Verrucomicrobiia; order Verrucomicrobiales; family V1-33; genus CAJBME01. The sequence goes on from CAZYHO010000280.1 coordinate 1,814, forward strand.
GCCCGCCCGCCATGAAACACCGTGCACGTGCTGCTCTGGCCAAGGCTCGTCAGGTCCGCCGCGCGGAAATCAGCCGACTCCGCGAATCCGAACGACACCGCCCCGGCCCGTCCGGCGCACACACGGCACGCCCCCGCATCGTCCGCGCAAAAATACACCGTCGACGCCGTCTGCCCTGACACTGTGCCAAAAACGCCGAAGATGGCCTCCAGATCCGCGTAGTGGTCCAGGTGTTCCTCCTCGACGTTGAGTACGACGGTGTGTTCGGGGTGAAATTCGACGAGCGTGCCGTCGCTCTCGTCGCCCTCTGCCACGAAGAACGCGCCCGCGGCATCCCAGGCGGCATTGGCCCCGAGCAGCGGGATTTCCGCGCCCACGTAATGACTTGGACGCAATCCGGCCTCGCGCAGGACGTGCGCCGCCATCGCGGACGTGGTCGTTTTCCCGTGTGTGCCGCAGATCACGATTCCGTGTTTCCCGCGCATCAGGGCGGCCAGCGCCTCCGCCCGCCGCCACATCGCCACGCCGGCCGCCACCGCCGCGTCGTACGCCGGATTGCCCGGCTTCACCGCGCTCGTGTACACGACGATGTCCGCCCCCCGCACCGACTCCGCCGTCTGCGGGCAGTGAAACTCGAGCCCCGCCGCCATCAGGCGCCCGGTCTCCGCGCTCGTCACCTTGTCGCACCCGGACACCCTGTACCCGCGTTGCAGGAACAACCAGGCCAGCCCGCTCATCCCGGAGCCGGCCACGCCGATCAAGTGCACGCGTGTCGAGGATGGCGGATAGCCCTCAAGCGAAAATCCCATCCCCGCAGGCAAGCCACACCGGACGGCCGCGCAAGGGGGCAGAGGGCGGCGGTCGGAGGTCAGAGATCGGGGGTCGGTGGTCGGGGGCCAGCGACCAGTGTTTTCCGCACGAACAACAATCCGGGAAACTGGCAAAAGTTTGCGTAGCGTGTCATGGAATGATGATGCGGAATCTTTCATTGCCTGTCGTCCTGATGTGCGCCGGCCTGCTTGTGCTGGCGGCGTGCGGGCGCAAACAGCCTGCCGCGCCGTTCGATCCGTCGCCCTACGAGACGCGGGCGGCGGCTGCCGTGCTGCGGCATGTGCTTGCCGAGGCCAGGGAGGCGAAGGCGGAGGCGAAAGTCGGCGTCATCGTGGTCGGCGACCGCCTGCATGACAGCAGCGAGGCATTTCGCGGGCAGTTCGCGGATACGGGCATCGAGTGGCATCCCGGGAGCGACATGACGCAGGTGTGGGTCGGGCCGATCGCCCGGGTGGTCGAGAAAAAATCGAAACTTCAGCCGCTGCAGTTGCAGGTGGCCAGTGTGGCGCGGCGCGACCCGGCGAGCGCCACCGGTCCGGAGGAGGTGGTGGCCGCCTGGGCCTACGAGGACAGGATGGCGCGCCGGCGGTACCTGGCCACGCCGGCGGCGGACGGGGCGTGGACGATCCAGACGCTCGAGACCCTCGAAGTGAAGCCTCAGGTTGTGCCCTAGCACCCTGGTGAGACTAGTTGCGACAAGATGACTCCGCCCGCACATGGCTCCTGAGGCCGCACTCCGCACCGACCTGCTGCCGGCCGGCGTGCCGGTATTCGTGGTCGTCCTGCTGCCGCTGCTCTTCGGCGCGGTGTGGGTCGCCACGCATTTTCTCGGCGCGCGGGTGCTTCGTCCCGGCGCGCCGAAATCCGCGTGGGCGGCGGCGTTTGCGGTCCGTGTGGCCGCGGGCACGGTCACCCTCTGGGCGTTGTGGCAGGCGGTGACGCGCTTCATTGTTCTGGAGACGTCGTGGTCTCTCTGGCTCAGCGCCTTCATCGGCGCCCTGGCCCTGGAAATCGTCACCGCGCTTTTCCAGTGGGAAAAACACATCGTCGGGCGCGCGATGGGCCGATGGCTGCTCGGCCTGCGATTGGCCGCCGTCGCCCTGGTCCTCCTCATCCTCGTGCAGCCGGTATTCGCCTGGACCCAGCAACGGAAAATCGAACGCCGCGTCGTCGTGCTCGTCGACGACTCGGAGTCGATGCAACTCGTCGACCGCCAGGCCAGCCCCACCGAGATCGTCGAGATCGCCGGCTTTCGCGGATCCCAGGCCGCGGCAGGACGCCCGCCGATCGCCGCGCTGGCCGCCGCCGCGCGCGGTTTCCAGACGGAACTGGCCCGCGAATTCGACGCCTGGCCCGCCGCGCCGCCCGCCGACGCGGAGGCCGAAAAGACGCTCGCCGTGGCGCGCGCCGAACCGCTGGAACGCCTCGTCCAGTCGGCCGCCGCGCTCGCCAACCAGACGGCCGCCGCCCTGGAACCCGCCCGCCCGCTGGCCGGCCGCATGGACGAGGCGGGCCGCCGCGCGTTGACGGAAGTGAGCGGCTGGCTGCGCGACGAATTGCCCGCCGCCCTGCGCGAGGCAAACGAACGCCTTCCGGACGGCCGCATCCCGCCGGTGCGCGAGCGCCTGGAGCGCGCCGCCGACCGGCTGCGGCAGGCGGTCGAGTCGTTGCCCGGCCTGGCCGCCCAGGCCGATGCCGCTTTCATGCAGTCGCTCGATGCCCGGACCCGCGAAGCGCTCGAAGAGGCCGCCCTCGTGCCGCGCTCGCAGCTTGCCCGCGAAGTCCTCACGTCCCCGAGCCCGGACAGCGGCCGCTCGCTGCTCGATCTCCTCGAATCGAATTACGATGTCACAGTCCTTCGCTTCGGCCGCGAGGCCGTGGAATGGCAGGCATCCGCCGAGCCGCCTCCCGCGGGCGACCCCGGCTTCCGCATGCGCACGGATCTGGCCGCCGCCCTCGCCCAAACCCTCGATCGCGTGCCTGCCGAAAGCCTGGCCGGCGTGCTCCTGCTCGGCGACGGCCGCCACAACGGCGAAATCCCTGTCGATGACGCCGCCCGCAGCCTGGGGTTGACCGGCGCGCCGCTCCACGCCGTGGCCATCGGAAGCAGCCAGGGACCGAAAGACGCCGCTTTCCTCAAGGTCGAGGTGCCGGAATCCATCTACCTCGGCGACCGCCTGAAAATCCGTGCGGATGTGAAAGCCGATGGCATGCAAGGCGAACGCCTCAGGGTCGTGCTGCGCCAGGACGGCAAGGAGATCGAAAGCCAGACGATCGCCGTCCCCGAGGACAGCCATCGCGCCACCGTGCGAATGAATCACACGCCTCCCGACAAGGGGATCTTCGGTTACTCCATCCACCTCGAGCCGGTCGAGGGCGAACTCTTTTCCGATAACAACGAATGGCCGTTCGAAACCGCCGTCACCGACGACCGCACCAATGTCCTGATCGTCGACAGCGTGCCCCGCTGGGAGTTCCGCTACCTGCGCAATCTGTTCTACGGCCGCGACAAGTCGGTCCACCTCCAGTACGTCCTGCTCAATCCGGATGAAATCGAGGGCCAGGAGCCGCTGCTCACCGTCTTCGCCAGCGCGACTCGAAGATTTGGCGAAGCCGAAGCCACGCGGCTGCCGGAGAGGTTCGAGGAATGGATGAGATTCGATGTGATCATCCTGGGCGATGTCCCGCCCGCCGCCCTGCCGGCTCAAACATGGGAAACGATCGAAAAGGCCGTCGCCGAGCGCGGCGCCCTGCTCGTCGTGGTGGCCGGGCCGCGCTCGATGCCGCACGCCTTCCAGAGCGACGTCGTCCGGCGCCTGTTGCCGCTCGAATTCGCCCCGGCTTCCGGCGCGCTCTTCGACGGACCGGAGGACAGCTTTGCCATCCGCCTGTCCGCCGAAGGAAAAAACTCGCCGATCCTCGCGCTCGGCGCCAGCCAGGTGGAAACCGCCCAAATCTGGTCCGAGGCGCCCTCGTTCATGTGGCGCCACCCGGTGCGCGCCGCCAAACCGGGCGCCGAAGTGCTCGCGTATGCCGAGCCCGCGGGCCGTCGTCCACCGTCGTCCGCCGCCACCGCCGAGGAACGATTGTCCGCCTTCGCGAAGCAGCGGCAGTTCGAGGCCGAACACGCCCTGCTCACCACCAGCCGCTACGGCCTCGGACGCATCGCCCTCTTCACCACGGATCAAACATGGCGCCTGCGCTACGGCGTCGGCGACGCCCACCATCACCGCCTCTGGGGCAACCTGATCCGCTGGGGCACCGCCGAAAACCTCCGCGCCGGCACCGATACCGTGCGCCTCGGCACCGATGCCCTCACTTATCAGACTGGCCAGCGCGTCCGCATCCTCGCACGCCTCACCGCCGAAGGATACAAACCGGAAATCGGTGCCGACGTCACCGCCCGCGTCTTCGCGCCGGATGGCTCCCAAGTCGCCTCCCGCAAACTCGCGTATCGCGATGGCAGCAGCGGGTTGTACGAAGCCGACCTCGAACCGCTCCCCGCCAACGGACGCTACCGCATCGAACTCGCCGGCGCCGACGTCGATCGCCTCCTCCGCTCCAGCACCTCCACCGGCCCTGTCCCCGACAAGGTCGAAACCCACTTCACCCAGCTCGCCACGCTCAACCCGGTCGAATTGGGTGACCTCTCGGTCGATGCCGACCTGCTCCGCCGCGCCACCACGCTCGCCGGCGGCCGCGTCGTCGGGCTCTCCGAAGCCGCCGGTCTCGCCCAGGCCTTCGGCGCCGGCACCAAAGTGCTCCAGGAGCACCGCGAAACCACCCTCTGGGACAATTGGCTGCTCCTCACACTCCTCGTCGCCGCCCTCACCACCGAATGGCTCCTGCGCCGCAAAGCCGGACTCGCCTGACGCCGGAACCGCCGGCCCGCAGCAAACGACGATCAGCGCAGCTCTTCAGTTGGAGTCCCGGCTTTAGCCGGTCGCGAAGCCTGGCGCGAAAAGAATGTTC
>CAZYHO010000281.1:0-6603 GCA_964647495.1 uncultured Akkermansia sp.
GAGGTGCCCGGTGGCACGCGATTGAACAAATCGATGACGTCACCCGACCTCATCCTCACGCACCCGTAGCTCGCGGGCCGGCCGATCGTCGCTTCCTCCGGCGTGCCGTGAATATAAATATGCCGGGTCCAGGTGCTCGAATTCCCGTCTTCCTCGCCTCTCAGGCGGAGGATCCGCGTCACGATCGGATCACGGCCGGGCGCGTTCGGTGGCAGCACCTCGCCTGTCGGACGGCGGTGTTTGAACACCGTGCCGGGCGCCGCGCCATCACCGATCTTTTGCGCGATCCGCAAGTGCCCCAAGGGCGTGCCGAAACTCCCGGGCGTGTCACCCAGACAGAATTTCGAGGTCGAAACCGGGTAGACGGCGACCGGCCGCCCCTGCTCCAGCAGCGCCAGCTTCTGGTCCTTGACGCTGATCACAACCTCCGGGGCCGCCGCCGTCCTGCCCGATCGCGTGGCACTCGCACTGGCCGCCCCGCCCGCCGTCGCCACCGTTCTGCTCGAAGTCGAGGAGCAGGAACTCACCGCCACGCCCCCTGCCGCCGCCAGCAAACACCGGACCGCTGCCCGTTTCGCCCACTGCCACTTCGACTCACTCATCGTTTTGAACATCCATCGAGGAATCATAAACAAGCTGAATAATCTTGATTTTATGGTAGATCAATATTTTAAAATAATCAAGGGCTGTTTATAAATTTTTTCGTCCGCGCCTCCGGCCGGTCCTCCGGCCGCTCCCGCCGGCCGTGGATTTTCCCGCGCCAATATCCGCCGATCGCGCGCTGGCGAGCCGGCGACCTCAAACGGAAACGGGGGGTGCAGGGGAAGAAGCGCCGGGCGCATCGGATTCGCCGAAGAACGAGGCGGGGAGGAACTGGAGAATGGTCCCGAGGGCGGCGTACCAGAACCCGCAGGCGAACATCAGCATGAACGGCGCCGACATCCAGAAGTGGAGGCGGAGCGATTCCCAGACGGCGAACGTGAAATACAAGGCGAAAACGATTTCCAGCAGGAACGCGAGCGATTTGCCGGCCGAATACCGGGCTTTGCGCCATGACTGGCCCCGGCGCTCGATCCCGTACTTCGGCGTCCGCACGAAAGCGGAGGGACGTCCGAGCAAGGCTTCGAGAACGGCTTTGCCATTGGTGATCGACATACCGACACCGAGGGCGAGCAGGGCGGGGAGAAGAAGGAGTTCCTGCCACCATTTCTTCGGATGCAGGGCGCGCTGGGCCACGAGGTAGAAAGCGCCGACCGACACCGAAGTGGCGATGAAAACCGGGAGATCCAGCACCCACGGGCGCCAGCCGCCCAGATCCACCCCCATCCCGGCCCCCGGGAAAATGAGGATGCACAGGAAGATGAGCAGCAGATAGGCGAAATTGGTGCAGAGGTGCACCGTGCCTTCGATCTTGACGATCAACGGGTGGTTGCTGCGCCACAGCGGAATGAGCAGCTTCCGGCATGTCTGGATGCTGCCTTTGGTCCACCGGTGCTGCTGCGACTTGAAGCCGTTCATGTCGACCGGCAGCTCGGCCGGCGTGACGATGTCGTTCAGGAAATGGAACCGCCATCCGCGCATCTGGGCGCGGTAACTCAGGTCGAGATCCTCCGTCAGAGTGTCGTGTTGCCATCCCCCCGCGTCGACAATGCAGGACTTGCGCCAGATGCCGGCGGTGCCGTTGAAATTGATGAAGCGGCCGGACCGGCTGCGTGCGGTCTGCTCGACCATGAGGTGCCCGTCGAGGAACATGGCCTGGAGGCGGGTGAGCAGGCTGTAATCCTTGTTGAGGTGGCCCCAGCGCGTCTGGATCATGCCGATCTTCTCGTCCGTGAAGAAGTGGATCATGCGCTGGAGAATTTCCGGCGGCGGGATGAAGTCGGCGTCCAGGATAAACAGGTAGTCGCCCTTGGCGGTGCGCAGGCCGTTTTCCAGCGCGCCGGCCTTGTACCCGGTGCGGTCGGCGCGGTGGATGAATTCGGTGTCGAATCCCGCCGCCTCGAGTTCGGCCAGCTTCATCCGGCTGATGTCGACCGTTTCGTCGGTCGAATCGTCGAGCATCTGGATTTGCAGTTTGTCCTTCGGGTAATCGAGACGGGCGACGGCATCGACGAGGCGGGCGACGACGTGCTGTTCATTGAAGACCGGGAGCTGGATGGTGACGAGCGGCAGGTCCTCGAAGCTGCCGGCAGGCACGGGTTTGCGCCTCGAGTGCTTCAGGAAAAGATACACCATCGTATAACGATGGATGCCGAAAGCCGAAAGGCCCAGCACAACGATGGCATAACTGACAAGCCAGACATAATCAGCCCCGGACATAAAAAGATCGAAGGCCGCGTGCAACACGCGACCTGATCCGCGCCATCATTCCAGAAACCGGCACACCGTCAAGCGCCATTGCGGCATGATTTCCCCCATGCAAAGCCCGGGTGTTGTGCCAGATTGACCACCGGCCCCGGCTCGGCACAGTGCGCCCGCGCGGGGTTCACGTCCCTTCCGGAGCGGGATCCGGAGCACCGTCCCGTGCCGGTTTTACTCTTGTCCCTTTGTCCGTACCCTTGTCTATACCCTTGTTCGCCATCATGAAGCCGCATTCCATTGCCGTTCCTTTTCTTGCCGCGCTGCTTTCCGCGCCGGCGCAGGTTTCCGCCCAGGCGGAAAAGCAGGCGCCGGTAGCCACCGTGGGCGCCGATGCCGCCGACCGGCCGCGCGACACGGTCGCCCCGGTCAACGGCGAGGCCACGCTGCCGGAGGATCTGCTTCAGGACGAACACCTCCGCGAGGAATTCGGCGTCAATTCATTCACCGCCCCGTCAATCAAGAAACTCTTCGCGGACCTGGCGGCACTGGGCGCGCTGCCGTACGAAAACCTGCGCCGCGATCTGCCCAAGGACGCGCCGCGCGACCGCAGCCAGGTCGCCTTGTCGCTCGGCATGCTCATTGCCGACGGCTTCCTCATGGTGACCACCGAGAAAATCTCGGAGTTCGAGCAGGTCGGCCGCGGCGTGCTCAAGCACGCGAAGGCGCTGGGCGCCGGCGACCGCATTTCCCGCCACACGAAGGCCATCATCGAAAACTCGGCGGGTGGTGATTGGGACGTGCTCAAGGACGAGCTGGCGAAGACCCAGAGTGACGTGGAAGCCGAGCTGGTCCTGCTCCGCGACCATGAGATCGCCCAGCTCATCAGCCTGGGCGGCTGGATCCGCGGTCTGGAAATCTCCGCCGCCGCGGCCAGCGAGCCGTTTTCGCCCGAAAAAGCCGCCGTGCTCGCCAGGGCCGACCTCGTCGAGTTCTTCCAGTACAGCCTGCTCGACCTGCCCGAGAAAGTGCGCGCCCGCGATCCCCTCAAAAGCGTCCTCGCCGCCCTCGACGAAATCGCCGCCCTGCTCAACAAACCCGCCAACACCGGCCTGACCGCCGAAGACGTGGAATTCCTGCGCTCGAAAGCCCGATCGCTCGGCCGGCTCATCGCCGCCACCGGCGAGAGAAAATAAGCCCCCTCGCGCCGAGGCAGGCAAGCCGCGACCACCGCGGCGAAAGCCATGGAAATACCCTCAGGCCCGGCCGCTGCCGCGCGGCGGGTGCGGAACAAAAAAATCAGGAAATCTTTAGTTTTGTCCGCAGGGTGACATACGAATTGCGATCCGGCTGCCCGCAATCCGTATGTCACCCTGCGGCGGTCGCGACCACTCTTGAGAACGAGTCTCAACAAATTTCTTCACCTCGCAGGGTGCCACACAGATTACGGGTTGCTGGCCTGTAAATCGTCTGTCGCCCTGTGTGCGTGGGAATCGCTTTTGAGAATGAATCGCAACATTTTTTGGGGACCGGGTGGCGGAGTAGTGGTGGAATTTCCCGTTGACCCGCGCGCCGCAGCCCCCAGATAAGGCTCTCCCTTTCAACCATCGCCCTTCCTCCTGTTGCCATCACCCATCAGCCAGCTCCCATTATTCTTCATCCATGTCCCGCACTTATATCTTTTCATCCGAGTCCGTCGGTGAAGGCCATCCCGACAAGGTGGCCGACACCATTTCCGATGCCGTTCTGGACGCGTGCCTGGAGCAGGACCGGCACAGCCGCGTGGCCTGCGAAACGTACGTGAAGAGCAACATCGCGATCGTCGGCGGGGAAATCACGACGAAGGCGAAGCTGGACTACGTGCAACTGGTGCGCGACGCGGTGCGCGGGATCGGGTACGTGAACGAGGACGATGTGTTCCATGCCGACAAGATCTTCGTGCAGAACATCCTGACGGCGCAGTCCCCGGACATCGCGCAGGGGGTGGACGCGAAGAAGGCCAGAGGCAAGAAGACGGCCGAACAGGGCGCCGGCGACCAGGGGCTCATGTTCGGGTATGCCTGCGACGAGACGCCCGAGCTGATGCCCGCGCCGATCATGTACGCGCATCGCCTCGGCCGCACCCTGACCGCCATCCGCAAGTCCGGCAAAGCGCCCTGGTTGCGCCCCGACGCGAAGTCCCAGGTTTCCGTGGAGTACGTCAATGACAAGCCGACGCGCGTCGTCAACGTGGTCATCTCGACCCAGCACGCCGCGGGCAAGGCCCACGCCGACATCGAGTCGTTCTGCGTCGAAAAGATCATCCGGAAGGTTCTGCCCAAGTCCATGCTCAACAAGGACACCGAATTCCTGATCAACCCGACCGGGAACTTCGTGATCGGCGGCCCGCAGGGTGACACCGGCCTGACCGGGCGGAAAATCATCGTCGACACGTACGGCGGCATGGGACGCCACGGCGGCGGGGCCTTCTCCGGCAAGGATCCGACCAAGGTCGACCGCAGCGCCGCCTACATGGCGCGCTGGGTCGCCAAAAACATCGTGGCCGCGGGCCTGGCCGCCCGCTGCGAAGTCCAGTTCGCCTACGCCATCGGCCACCCGAAACCGGTCAGCGTGTACGTCGACACCTTCGGAACCGGACGCACCGGGGACGACGTCATCCTCGCCGCAGTCCAAAAGGTCTTTTCATTCAAGCCGGCCGACATCATCAGCCAGCTCGACCTGCTCCGGCCGATCTACTCGAAAACAACCAACTACGGCCACTTCGGCAAGGACGATCCGGATCTCACCTGGGAGAAAACCGGCAAGGTCGCGGCGCTGAAGAAAGCCGTCGGCAAACACTGACTCTGGCATCCCGCCAGGATGCGGAGGCTTCGGGCCGCGTTCCGTGGGTCGCCGTCCGCACACGGGGATTAACCCCGCACATGGACGCCGACGCACGGCTATGTTCGGTCGTCCCTCCGGGATGGGAACAGTTGTCAAGCAACTGTCTCTCCTCCTTCCGGTCCATAAAAAGCAACCCAGACGACGGAGTCGGGCGAAAAGTCCTCGAAACGATGAATCTGGCCAGCCGGAACAAACAAGAATGAACCGGTCTGAACGGAATATCGCTGCACTCCGTCAAAGAAAAACCCCTTCCCGCGGGTGACAATGTAAACCTCATCACGTGCGTGAGGTGTTTGTGGATCGTGACCGACGGGCGTGTAAAGCTCAACTACGAGCGAGCCATGCGAGAAGATGGGAACATTTTGTTATATCCCCTCATGAAATCCTGATACATCGTGAACGACCGCTCGAAGCTGCCGACAATGGAAGAAAGGAATGGCGTGGGCATCTCGTATGCAATTTGTTAAGGAGTTCTAACGTCATTGCTCTTTGTCGTCGCCATCAGACAGGGAATTCCGCACGTGCTCGAACAGACGTGCCGCCGCATCGAGTCCTTTGGTGTCGCGTCCAGTCTCGACCTTCTTGCGCCGCAGGGAACCGGCTAGTTCCGAAACCCTGTCGAAAGGATTCTGAGGTTCCATTTCTGGAAATTCCTCGGGATGGCGTTCCGCAAATCGGATCAACAGGTCCGCAAATTCGAGCAAATCCTCAGCCGTCTGCTCAATTGGCTTTCTTTGCTCCCGTGTCTCACGCCTGTATTTGTTCCTCTCATCGTCGGTGGGCAACTGTGAGTAGGCGTCGTGAAGCACCTTGAGATCTTCCGCCGCGGCCAACGTCTTCACCGCCCCGATCTGCTCGAATAGTTCCGGTCTTGAGTAAACCATGGAAAGGTAGCCGAAGAGATCTCCGCTGTTAACGATGGAAGCTTCGTAGAAGTACCTGAGATCCCGCCAATCGCGTTGCCGAGGTGTCAGGAGTCGTTCCTTTTCCTCAGGTTTTGCGAGAAGCCAATCCTGTCCGAGTGCTTCCAGCAGGATCGCGTCAAGCCCGGAATCGAATCGCGCCAGGCGATCAGCCTTCTCTTCGTAGTCGAGCAATTCTTGCGGCAAGTCCATCGGCTTCTTTGAGGCGTCCTCATCGGGATTCACGGTTGCAACCACGCCGAAGGCCCGGAACGGACCCCGGTAGTAGATGCCGAACACTCCGCCGAGCAGAAGAACAACCCAGCACACAAGGACGAGGACTGAGGCTTGGGCGTGCGGTGTCATATCGCCATCGAACAGTAGAATGAAGCCTCGGTGTGCCTGAACAGGTTAAGGCAGACAGAGGCATTTGTGGCGCCAGTGCGTCCTTGGATAGCGGACTTCGTCCATGGGCGGCGCATCTGGCCATAGTGACCGGAAGCGCGGCCCTTGCCAAGGA
>CAZYHO010000282.1:0-6597 GCA_964647495.1 uncultured Akkermansia sp.
GCGGCGCTCCTGGTTGCGGCGCTTCGCGGGAAAACACGACCCTTCAAAGCTTGCTCATGATCGGGGCGCCTGCGCTGATCGCCGATTCCCGGGTAGCCGGATTCTATTGTCTCGTGTCGCGTTCCGGCCGGTTTTCGCGCATGTTGTGATATGAAACCGTCCCTGCGAATAGCGTTGGTTGTCTCCCTGGTCGCGCTGCTGGTCCCGCCGGTCTTCGCCCGCGATCCCTGGGTCACGCAGACCGGGCTCACCGGTGAGCAATTGGCCTCGCGCCTGGAAACCTTCGCGACGTCGACTTACGGCGTGGCGCCGGAGCAGATCAGCGGCTATGAGGAATTCGGCGCCATCCGCTATGCGGCGCTGTGGGGACCGCGCACGGATGCGGCGCCACGACAGGTTTTGTTCGGGCGCACCGCCCTGCAATTAACCCAACAAAATTCCCTACTGCAAAGCGCGGGCTGGCGACTGCACTGGATCAACGGCTTTCATTTCAATGGCACGGACTACTACAATGCCGTTTACCGCCGGACGCATGGCGTCAGCCAGCAACTTCGGATCGGCCAGACGTATAACGACCACCTCGCCACCCGTGGCGAGCTGTCCGCCAGCGGCCATTTTCTCGAAAATCTGACGGTGTTCCGTTCGGGCGGGATCAACATCCGTCACACCGCGTTTTGGAACCAGGCGAACATCGGGCCGCAAACCGAGGTTTCCTATGCTCTTTCCCCGGCGGAACTGAACTCCGCGGCCGGTTCCCGTTCGTCGTTGAACTGGCGCGTGCATTCCCTGTGCGGGTATTCACCCGCCGTTATCGTGGATGGCATCGATACGCGCTACACGGTGATCTGGCGCCGGCCCGCGTTCACCGGCCCTTGGGGGCTCATTCCCGGCCTGGACAAGGCGAACTATTTCGCCGCCGACTCCAACAATGTCGGGATCGGCTGGCGGCCCACGTTTCTCCAGGGCTGGAAGCACGGCGACGGGGTGAAATTCAACGCCATGTGGGCGCCCAACGGCGGTCTCGACATCAATTGGATCAACCGCATCGACACCCTCGTCAACGACGCCAGAGCGGCCGAAGACATTCCCGCCCTGTCGCTGGCCATCTCGCGTCAGGGCCGCCTCGTTTTCAAGCGCGCCTATGGCCTGGCCGACACCGCCACCAACGAATGGGCCGGCACCGACCACCGGTTCCGTTTCGCCAGTGTGGCCAAAGCCATTACCGGCGCCGCGGTGGTTCATGCGATCCAGCATCAATCCGCCCGCACGCTGGACAGCACGATCTTCGGCGCCGGGGCGCTCTTCGGCGATACCTACGGCTCCCAGCCTTACTCCGACAACGAACGCGCCATCACCATCCGCCATCTGCTGCACCACACCCACGGCTGGTCCGGCGAAGGCCGACTGTGGTGGCACGATCACCCGGCTTACGGCTCCGATCCCAATGCGGTCATCGACTGGCAGTTGGACAATGTGGGGGTCACTTTCACTCCCGGCACGCGGGGACGTTACTCCAACTTCGGCTACGTGGTGGCCGCGCGCGTGGTCGAGCGGCTCACCGGCCAGACCTATGAAGAATATGTCACCAACCGCCTGTTCGCTCCCAGCGGCATTTCCGGCCTGCTGCGGCCGCGTATCGGCGGGCGCACCAAACTGGAGAAACAATTCATGGAAGTGTCCAATTATCCGCACACCACGGATACCGACGGGCCTTACAATATCGACCACCGTCGCATGGACGGCAGCACCGGCTGGGTGGGCCGGCCTTCGGATCTGCTTCTCCTGGGCCGGCGCCTGGATGGCGATGCGACCCATGCCGACATCCTCAGCGCCGCCTCGATCACCGTCCTCCACACCCGCGGCAATCCCGGCAGTTCTTTGAACTACGGTTGGCGGACATATGGTCTCGGCTGGTACACGGATGATTACAACAATCCGGGCTTCTGGGGCCACAACGGCAGCATGAATGGCACCCGGGCGGAATTCATTGTCGGCACCAACGGCACTTCCTTCGCCTGGGCCGCCAACAAACAGGCCGAAATTTCAAACCCCGCCCTGGAAGCCATCCTCAATGACATCACCGCTGCCAATGCCTGGCCGGACATTGATCTCTTCGGCGTCTATCATCCCGCTTACAATGCTTGGGTGGTGGAGCACTTTAACGGGGTCGAGCGCGGCCAGCCCGGCCTGGAGCACCTGTTGTGGAATCCGGCCGCCGACCCGGACGGTGATGGCCTCCCCAACGCCGCGGAGTTTTACCACGGCCTCGATCCCCGCCGGCCGGACCGTTCCCCCTACACCGTCACGCGCGTCGGCAACGAATTGCGCATCCGCTGGCTGCGGAAAACGGGAATCGAGGGGGCAGTCATGGGGTTCCGCACCGGCACGGACCTGAAGTCCTGGGGGCCGCGGCCGCTGTTATCGCTTTTGCATCAATGGCGCATCACGGACCGGAACGATCTCATCTCTCTGGTCGGTTACGCCTGGCAGGAATTCCTCATTCCCGCGAACGCCGACCGCCGCTTTCTGCGTTTCCACTACGAGATCCGTTGAGCCGGGGGCGGTCTTGCCCGGGCGCCATCATCCGTCTCTGCACAAGCCAAGCCAAGGCTATCGCAAATGGACTTCTCCATGCGAATTGAGGTTCTCGGGCAGGGCGGCGCGTCCGCCCGCCGTATCCGGCGTCTCGCCGGATACATCGCGCGTCTCGCGCCGTGTGTGCGCACGCGTGTGTCGCTGCGAGGAGCGGCCTGATGGTTCGTTCAGCGATCCTGGTATCCCTGGCCGGCCGGTTCCGATGGTCAAAACGACGAAGCAACGATTCACGGACGCGTTGCACGACACGGACCGAACGCGCCGGTTCTGGCGGTTCGAAACTGTCTTCGCCACCCTGGACGCGGCCAACGCCGCCGCCCTCGGGGGCGCCGCAGTTCGTCTGTCGCCCTATGCGGGCCACAGATACACCTGGGGCCTCCACCTCACGTTCACAGCCCGGATGGTCACCCGCGAGCAGCCGGACCTGCGCCAAAACGGAACGTTCTTCTCGCTCGTCTTCATCTACTTCATCAACCTCATCCTCATCCTCGGTCTCTTCGTCCTCGCCGCACCGGGACCGGGCATCGACGACCTCATGGACGTCTGGCTGGATCACCTGCGCGGGTTCGCCGGGTGGATCGCGGCGCTGCCGTAGATGTGTTCCCAACATCGTCCGGAATGTCCGGCCCATGCTCATGTCTGAAACGACACAGGCGGCGAAATCGCTGTCGAATCCTGTTCGGCGTACCAACGCAGGAAATCCCGACCGGGTTTGGCAGAGTATTTCCAGGTGAGTTTCTCCGGCGGATACCTTTGAGCGACCGGCTGGATGATGGATGCAAGGTCAATGTCGGGAGCAACGCAGAAGTAGTAGTGACGAAAGCCGCCAAATGTCTCGACGAGGAAGTTTGGAGCCGCGACCACGGCGGCAAATCTTTCGGCTTCGGATTGCGTCTCGAAGAGGAACGCGAAATTGATGTCACGCGGAGCGTCGAGATCGTCACCATTTGCCTGCATCAGGCGCAAGACGTCCCCGTTTTCATCGTCGGGGAATGCGAGGTGCGGTTGAAGGATGACGACGCGCTTTCGCCGGAAATACATGAATGCGGCAAACGCAGCGCAAAGGATAATCGCGGTCGTGACGGCAGTCGTCATTGGTGGGGCGTCGTATTCATATAGCCAGCGGGCGTTCGTGCGTCAAGAACACGAATCGGGAGTTTCCGTAGCCTCACGCAACCATTCCCGCAGGCGCGACCACTGCGCGGACAGCCGACAGATGGTCCAGGCATGGCCGCCCCACCGGTGCCAGCGTTCCGGTTTCCCCAGCGCGTGATCGAGATCGCGCTGCAAGCGCGTGGGCACCACCACATCCTGGCCGGCTGTCACCAGCAGGACCGGCTTGCCCTGAAAGCAGGACGCGAGCTTTTCGGGGTCCAGGCGGGCGGCCAGGCGGGTCAATCGGGCAAGCTGGCGGCGCTCGCACAGCGTAGGCGAATGACCGTTTGCGAGCTTGATGGAGGGCCTTGCACCGGGCAATCCCGTGACAAAGAGAAGCTCGCCCACACTGGCGCTGCCGCAGACCAGGATCGTCGCATCGGGCGAACCGTGGCGTGTGGCCAGAGCGGGTACGACCAAGGCGCCGGCGCTGATGCCGATATACACCACAGGCCGTCGCGGAGTGGCCGGCTTCCGCTCCCGCTCCAGCGCCGACAAAACGGCATCCACCGCCCCCGCTTCCCACGCGATCATTTTATCGAGGTCATGGGCCAGCCTGGATGCCACTTGCGGAAGGGTTGTTTCCATCTTCGTCGCCTGAAAAACGGCGAGATGCGGATGAGCGCTGGACAAGACGACATCCCAGCCATCCTCGTTCATCTTTCTGGCCAGATCGAGTTCTTGCCTGGCTCCGTAGTTGCCGGAGTAAAAACTGCCGACCAGCACGATGGTGCCGCGCTTCAGCTTGCTGGAACTCTGATGAACGCAGATCGCTTTCGAATAGCCGTAGGTTTCCACCTCCTGGAGTTTTCCATTGATCGTGATGCTGGACCTGACGCGGGTGCGTCCCTTCTGCATTTGGGCCACCACATGATCCAGCGTCCCTCCCGAAGAGATCAGCGGCCCTTTTGAAACAATGAAAGGCTCCACGACTTCAGGCGTTCCGTAGCGCAGCACATGCCAGCCGTTGATCACTCCCAGATCCCGCGGCGGCGGCCCCTGAAGCACCTTGACGGCAGGCCGGGCGGGATCGGGCAGCTCCGGCCAGGCCACGGACGCCGGCCTGGACGAGTTTTCCTGCGGCGGCCGGGCCGGGCGGACGGAAGTGCAGGCCACCAGGAAAGTGCTGAGGATCACAGGAAACCAACGCATGTGTGTACCGTGTCCAGCCTTCCGAGCGCATTCAACCTTCTAGAGACCAGTCGTCTCCACACACGTTTTCCGCAGCAAGGAGCGGGACGCTCGATGGACGGGGCGCGACGCCGCCTCCTGCGGGCAGGATGCGCCGCCCTACCCGGGAACTGCCAGATCACCCGGGGAAGGCCCTTTGAGTCCCATGGCTGTCCTGCGAACATTTTTGGCCGTGTCCTTGAGATTCCCTCGACAAATGCTTGCCTGCGGGAGCCCTGTCGCATTACAACGGCCGCGTTTCCAGAGGCTGTTCACTGTGAAGCGAGCAGCGACAATCAAACATCCGCCAAAGCAGGTCGGATCTCGGCCGACCCGGCTTCAAAGTCCCCACGTCCCCATGAACACCCCGCCGCCCGGGCGCCGCTTTCCGGCAGTGAACCGCGCCTCGTCGTTCCTTCTTCTCGTGCTGGCACTTGCGTTCGACGGCGGTCAGGTTCTGGCCGATCGCGCCACTCTCGATGACACGCGCACGCAGATTGCCTTGCCGATGGACTCGCCTCCGGTGATCGATGGCGTCATCGATCCCGCCGAGTGGGCGAGGGCCGGTGGAGCAGCGGGAAATTACTGGCGGGTGATATCCGACCCGACGCTCTGGGATGGCATCCGCGGCGGAGTGCTCGGGGAGGATTCGGTGGATCCCCCGTTCAGTGACGAGGATCTCAGCTTCGACGTCTACGCGGGTTACGACGCGAACAATCTCTACATCGCCGTCCGGGTCCGGGACGACATCCTGGTCGATGACGATGCCGCCGCCGGATCCGCCAATGGCATGACCTGGCTGGACGACAGCGTCGAGGTCTTCATCGATGGCGACAACAGCAACTTCGCGTCACGCGACACGACCGGTACGAACGCGGAAGTCGTGGGCACTGGCGGCCAATTCGTCATCACGGTCAACAATGCCTACCGCCAGGCCGAGGCGGGCAATCCGGGCTACGGCGCGTCGAGCGCCTGGTACGCCCGGACGTCCCTCACCGACTCCGGTTATGAGGCGGAATTCCGGATTTCACTGGCCACTCTGGGCAGCCCGCAACCCGGTGACATCATCGGATTCACCGTCGCCGTGAACGACGACGATGCCCTGGGTGGCAAACGACAAGTGCTCTGGATCGGGCAACCGCACGTCGAAGCCTCCTACGGAAATCTGCTCCTCGGCGGCCGGTCGTACACGGCGCCGAAGGCGGCCACCCCGACGATCGACGGCGTGGTGAACGCCGGCGAATATGGCACCGCCGCTGAAATCGTGATCGACCGCCACAGCGCCATCTTCGACATCGCTTCCGGCGACGACGACCGGGATCCGAGCGACGTGAGTTATCGGGCCTGGGTCGTTCATGATGCCGAGGCCATTTACGTGGCTGTCGATGTGATCGATGACGTGATCAGCGTCGACAGCGCCGCGGCCGGGTCGGAGGATTCCACGGTATGGGAAGATGATAGCGTCGAAATCTTTTTCGATGCGAACAACAGCAGGGACATCGGCGGCGGCACGGCGCCACATGAGGGTCAATATGTCTTCACGGCCAACAGAGCCCGGCGGGATGCCGAGGCGAACAACCCGACATTCGGCGCCGGTGCCGATTGGTTCGCGGCGACTTCCTTGACCGCGGCCGGTTATTCCGTCGAGTTCAGGATCAGGAAATCGGCCCTGCTCAA
>CAZYHO010000283.1:0-6594 GCA_964647495.1 uncultured Akkermansia sp.
TTGACCACGAATTTCAGGCACGAATCAATGGCAGAGGCCTGCGACGTGTGTATTGAGCGGGCGGCGGATATTATCCCAAATTCGGGAATGGGATGGAACAGAAGGAACCAAAGGCTGAGTCAGTGAGAGGAACAGATCGTCTGGCCCGGTCGCTCACGCTGCGGGGGACGGACCAGAATGACGCAACTCGTTCCTGCTTCGCTTCCTTCGCTGCCTTCTGTTCAAATCAATTTCCCCATCAGGATTATGGGTGATTCGGGACCGGTCAGTTGGTTTGGCACTCGCCGTAGAGCGTGAACAGATGCGTGTCGACGATATCGACGGCGAGGATTTCGCCCTTGAGGCGATCGTGCGGCCCCGGGAAGACGACGATTTTGTTTTGTGATGTGCGGCCGGTGAGCCGTTCGGTGGTCGTCTTCGAATACCCTTCGCAGAGCACCTCGACACGGCTGCCGACGAGCGCGCGCATCCTGGCCATGCCGAGCGCATTGACGAGGGCGAGCAGATCCTGGTTGCGCTCCTCCTTGACGCGCTCGGGGAGCTGGAGTTCCTCGGGCATTTCGGCGGCCGGCGTGCCGCGCCGCTTGCTGTAGCGGAAGATGAATGCGTTGTCGAAAGCGACCTGGCGCACGATCTCCCTGGTGGCCTCGTAGTCTGCCTCCGTTTCGCCGGGAAACCCGACGATCACGTCCGTGGTGATCGCGAGATCCGGGCGGGCGGCCCTCATTTTCTCGCAGATCTCCAGGAAACGCGCGGGCGAATACGGCCGGTGCATCGCCTTGAGGATGCGCTCGCTGCCCGATTGCAGCGGCAGGTGGATGTGCGAGCACAGTTTCGGCAGGCGCCGGAACGCGTCGATCAGGTCGTCCCGGTATCCGATCGGGTGCGGGCTGGTGAACCGGATGCGCCGCAATCCGTCGATGGCGTGCACCGCCTCCAGAAGCTGCACGAACGGGCTCATGCCACCGATAGTCGGAAACTCCTTGATCGCGTAACGGTTGACGATCTGGCCGAGCAGCGTCACCTCCTTGACGCCGCGGTCGACGAGCCGGCGCACCTCGTCGACGATCTCGGGGATCGGGCGGGCGCGTTCGGCGCCGCGCGTGTACGGCACGATGCAGAACGTGCACTTCATGTTGCACCCTTGCATGATGCTCACAAAAGCGGTGGCCTGGCGCGCCTCGACCTCCTGGTCCCGGATCGTGTTCTGCGATCCCTCCTCCGCCGCCACGTCCACGATCGAGAACCGCTCGTCGTCCATCTGGCGCTCGAGGCGGCGCTTCAGGAGCGTGTCCACGTAATCGACGACTCGATGGTATTTCTGCGTGCCGGCGACGAGGTCGAGGTGCGGGATGGTGTCGAGCAATTCCGCGCCGCGGGACTGAGCCATGCATCCCATGAACCCGTAAACGACGTGGGGTTTCTGGCGGCGCAGGCGGCCCATCATGCCCATCTTGCCGAGCGCTTTTTGCTCGGCCTGGTCGCGCACCGAACATGTGTTGATGAGGACGACGTCGGCCTGGGACTCGTCATCGGTCATCGCATATCCGCCCCGCTCGGTGAACAATCGCGCGACCTGATCCGAGTCGCGTTCGTTCATCTGGCAGCCATAGGTCCGGATATGGACTTGATACATCAGGCGAGCAGATCCTTGATCACGGCGCCGCCGTCAACGATTTCTATCGGGCGGTCACCGGGGGCCATGAGTTCCTTCTCCCCGTTGATGCCGAGCTGGTGGTAAAGGGTGGTGGCCAGATCCGCCACTCCCACCGGATCCTCCTCGGGCTCGGCCGCGATGGCGTCGGACTTGCCGTACACAAACCCCTTCTTCACACCGCCCCCGGCCAGGACGACGGAGAACACCTTGGGCCAGTGGTCGCGGCCCGCGGTGCCGTTGATTTTCGGCGTGCGGCCGAATTCGGAGCTGACCATGACCAGCGTGCTGTCGAGCAGGCCGCGCTCCTCCAGGTCGGTGATGAGGCGGGCGTAGGCCTGGTCGAATGGCGGGAGCTGGTCGCCGATGCCGCCGGCGATGTTATCGTGATGGTCCCAGCCGCCGTACGTCAGCGAGACAAACCGGACACCGGCCTCGACGAGGCGGCGCGCCATGAGCATGCGCTGGCCGGCGGCATTGCGGCCGTAGGCGTCGCGCAGGGCGTCCGGCTCCTTGGCGATGTCAAAGGCATCGCGCGCCTGCTCGCTGCTGATGAGCGCGTAGGCGCGGTGATAAAACGTGTCCATGGCATCGAGCCGGTCGCTCTTTTCCAGCGTGGCGAAATGTGAGTCGACCGTCTGCAGCAGGCTGCGGCGCTTTTCGAAGCGCGCGGCGTCGATGCCGCCGGGCAGCGCCAGATCCTGCACCTTGAAACCGCCGTCGGCCGGGTCGCTCCCCAGCGCGAACGGACCGTAGGCGCTGCTCAGGTAGCCGCTCTGGGCGTATTCGTTGGGCACCCCGGGCACACACACATAGGGCGGCAGGTTGTTGCGCGGGCCGAACTCGTGGCTGACCACCGACCCCATGCTCGGAAACGTCAGCGCCGGGCTCGGACGGTAGCCGGTGAACATATTGTGCGTCCCGCGCTCGTGCGCCGCCTCACCGTGCGTCATCGACTGGATCACCGTCAGCCGGTCCGCGATCTCGGCCGTCTTCGGCAGGTGCTCGCCGAACCGCAGGCCGGGCACCTTCGTCTCGATGCTCGAAAGCGGCCCGCGGTACTCCTGCGGCGCGTACGGCTTCGGATCGAACGTCTCCTGATGCGCGATGCCGCCGGGCAGGAATATGTGGATGATCGACTTGGCCACGCCCTCCTTCGACTCGAAAAACTTCTGGTCGGCCTTGAGCCGGAAAAAATCCCCCAGCGTCAGCCCCAGCCCGCCGACAACGCCGACCTGCAAGAAGCTGCGCCGCGAATGACGGCGCACAAAATCACTGTGCTGCCGGCCGATGAGCGGGTCACGGAATTTCATGGCGAATATGGGGTGTGGCTGGGATCACCGCAGCATCCGTACAACGGCCCGATGGTCAACACCCCGCACCGCCACCGAAAGCGCATCCGAGGATAGGGGGGACGCCGATGGCTGGGACGGTTCGGAGGTTCACGGTTCACGGTTCACGGTTCACGGTTCACGGGGTATGGGGCATGAGGGCATGGGAACATAGGCCCATGTGCGCCTGAACGCGCTTGTTCTCGATGACACAGACGGTTACGATCCGGACCTGCAAACCGTGACTCTGGCCGCCCATGAGGAACCCGACTGATCTCGACGAGAAATGATCGCTGACATTCGCCACCATTTGCAGGCCGGGCCGTTTGAGCCTTTTTCCATCGTCACGAGCAGTGGCGATCGTTATCGCATCGCGGGTGCTGATCATGCCGGCATCCACCCGCATGGCAGTCGCGTCGTCATTTGGTACGATGATGAAAGCAGCGTGACGGTTTCCGGCTTGCACATCGTCGCGGTTGAAAAGGAGGCTGCAGAAAAGAACGAGGCAACTTGACCGATCCGGCTGGCCTCACGCGGCCGGGAGGCAACCGCGAATGTATCCGGATTCGCGTCCATTCGTGGTTGAAAAACAGGATTGGCGGTCGTGTCAGACGTTTCGGCCGAGTTTCCAGTCGTGTTTTCCGGGGATAGCGACCGGGTAGTTGCCGTCGGCGTCCGGGAGGACGAGCGGCTGGGCGTCGGGGCCGAAGGACTCTGGCGAGAGGCGCAGGTTGCAGGCGAGCGCCTCGTCCCACTGGATAACTTTGCCTGAGTATGTCGCGTAGCGGCCGATGACCGAGGTGAAGCTGCTGTTGACGCCGTAGTGGGCATCGTTGTGAGGCTCACCCTTTTGAATCACCTCGTAGAGTCGGTCGTGCTCGACCTGGTATGGATTGCCATCGTTGGCATCGCGGGGATGCTGCCACAGCACCTTGCCGGAGTGGTCACGGATTGACCCTGCCGTGGCCACGCCCTTGGTGCCGACGATCGTTTCAGACACGCTCGCCCATGTGCCGGGCAGGTGCTCGCAGAACGAATGCACGATGACGCCGTTGTCATAAATGAACTCGACCGAGTGGTGGTCGAAGATCTCGCCGTATTCTTTGCCTGTGAGCGCCTGGCGGCCGCCGAAGCCGCGGGCGCGGACCGGGTGCTTGTCTCCGAGGAACCAGTTGGCGACGTCGATATTGTGGATGTGCTGCTCGCAGATGTTGTCACCGCAGAGCCAGTTGAAGTGGTACCAGTTGCGGAGCTGGTATGTCATTTCGGTGTCGTTCGGTTCGCGGTTGCGCACCCAGGGCCGGTTGTCGTTCCAATAGACTTCGGCGCGGATGATATCGCCAATCATGCCCTCCTGGACGCGCCTGAAGGTTTCGATGTACTGGGTTTCGTAACGGCGTTGCAGGCCGACGACGACCTTGAGGTTCCTGGCGTCCGCCTCCTTGGCGGCGGCCATGACCATGTTGGCGCCGAACGAATCGACGCACACCGGTTTCTCCATGAAGACATGTTTGCCGGCCTTGACCGCGGCATCGAAATGAAACGGCCGGAACCCGGGAGGCGTGGCGAGGATCACCACATTCACGTCCGGCATCGCCATGACCTTTTCGTAGGCGTCGAATCCGACGAACCGGCGCTCATCCGGCACATCGACCTTCACGCCGTGTTTGTTCCTCAACTGGTTGTGGGCGCCCCTGAGGCGGTCGGAAAAGACATCGGCCATGGCCACCAGTTTCACGTTGGGGCCGGTCACGCTGAGGTTCTGGTCGGCGGCGCCGCTTCCACGTCCGCCGCAGCCGATCAGGCCGACACGGAATTCCTGCGGGGTTTCCTGGGCGCGGACAAATGGGGCCGCGGCCACAGCGGCGCCGAGGGCGGCGCCTGAAGTGGAGATGAAGTCACGTCGGGTAGTCATGGGGATCTGAGGTGTTGGGTGCTTTCGGAGAGATCGTCTGGTGAAGAATGGATCGAGTGCGGATGGGATGCCTTGGCAATTGGAGCGGCCGGTTCTGCCTGGGTTCTATTTGGGATCAAGATTGGCGTTGACCTGGGCTTCGGTGAGCGTAGGCGTCGGCACACCGTCGGCGGGGATTTCGGCGTGGGCTATCCACGCGCAGGCATTGAGGATG
Source organism: uncultured Akkermansia sp. (assembly GCA_964647495.1). GTDB lineage: Bacteria > Verrucomicrobiota > Verrucomicrobiia > Verrucomicrobiales > V1-33 > CAJBME01. Next base: position 5,115 of record CAZYHO010000283.1, read on the forward strand.
AGCTTGCGGTAATTGTCATCCGCCCAATTCTTGTGGAAGTGGGAACCGGTGCAGCCGAATCCACGGCCGGAATTCCCTTCGCGGGTGGCCACCCACATGGTGTGCTGGGCCTCATTGCGCTCGATGGCGGCGCGCACGGCCGGGTTGCCGCTGTGCGGGCCGTCCCTGCGGCTGAGCGTTTCCTTTGGCGGCAGCGCGGTCAGGATCGGCGTGACGCCGGCCATGTCGGGACGGAAGCGCATGTGATAATACCATTCGTCCTGCGTGCCGAACGGCTTCACGCCGCGCGTCACTTCATGCTCGGGCAGCGCGGAAAATGTCGCGCGCCAATGCGGATTGACCGACCAGTGCGGCTCGAAATAACCACCGATATACTCGAGGAATTTTTGGCCGAACTCGCCCGCGGTCGTCTCGACGGCGTAGTGGATGCACCCGAGGCCGATGCCGCGCTGCATCGCGGCGTCGAGTGGCTTGAGGTGGTAATTGAGCGGATGGCCGCCGCCACCGTCGGTGAACGAAACGATGGCGTCGACGTTGTCGAGGGCGGTCGGGTCGTCCGGCCAGCCGCCGGTGTAGACGGTGGCGAGCAGGCGGTCGGAGAAATGCGCGTTGATCTGCTCGGCGAGCAGCAGGCAGCCGGCGCGGTGCTCGTGCTCGCCCGGGCCATGGCTCGGCTTTCCGGCGAAGAACGCGATCTTCTTCCTGTCCTTCAGCGGCAGCCGTTTGAGCATCACGTTCTTGAGCTGGATCTTCATCGGCTTGTCCCACCGGTGCACCTGGATCGCGATCTGCCCGCTGCGGCGCGCCTGCTTGCCCTCGTCCACGATCGATGCGAACTTCGTGCCGTTCACGTAGTTGGTGAGCGTGTTCCCCTCGGCCACGATGCGGTACGAATTCCAGTCCTCCTTCTTGATGAGCTTCTGAAGGTCCGCGCTCTCCGCGAGCTTTTCGGTCACTTCGACCTTCGGTTTGCCGTCGGGGCCGTCGGTCACGCGCGTTTGCTCGCCGCGGTTGGCCAGGATGCCACGCTCGCCTTCCGAGTAAAAAATCCCGGTGTACGTGTCACCGCTGTCGATATCGCTCTGGTAACCGGCGATCCGGAATTCCTCGGGCTTGGAGTTCGGCATCTGGTAGGAGCGGATCTGCACGCCCGAATTTCCGCCGATGATCCGGTAGTCGAACGTCAGCTCGAAGTCGTCCACCTCGCCGTCCTGCCAGACGAGAAACGTGTTGTGCTGCACCTGGTTCGGCTCGGTCGTTTCACCGGTGATGGCGCCGTCCTCGACCTTCCAGATGCCGTCCATCCCCTTCCAGCCAGCGAGGGACTTGCCATCGAAAATGGCCTTGGCCGCGGGTTCCTCGGCCAGCAGCAACGTCGGCACCAGGGCCGCCACCAGTGGAAAGATCGGGATTTTCATGGAGCCGCCACCGTAGGCCCCCGGCGGCCTTGCGCAACGCAGGTTTTTTCCGATGCGAAGGA
>CAZYHO010000284.1:0-1274 GCA_964647495.1 uncultured Akkermansia sp.
ACCATGCCAGCGCGCCGGCTGCCAGCAGACACATGATGGACAGGATTGCATGCTTGCGGTTCATGACGGAAATTGTGTGTTCGCTCAATCCGTCAGCCAATGCAGCCATTCCTCCAGGGCGCTGTAGCCATTGCCGTCGGGATCAAGATTCGCGTCCTTGGCATCCTTCGGGTTCATGCCGCGGGCGGTTTCCCAGGAATCCGGGATGCCATCGCCATCGCCCGAAATTCACGCCATTCGATCGATTGACGATCTATTGGTGGCTACGAGTCTTGTGCCACTTCCGGCGGGACCAGATCGCCAGATAGATAACCGCAAGGGACGCCCCAATCAGAACCGCTGCAGTCCGCATGGGGACACGGTCGCCCGTTGGCGGTTCGGGATTCGCCACCGTCTCGGGCTCCGTGGCGTCTGATTCCGCTTCATCGGTCTTCGCCGGAGGAGCCCGCGGACGATCGGCCACGGCATTCGAAATCGGCGGTCTGGTCCACTCGATGCGCTCCGCGGAGTCCGCTTTGCTCGACAGCAGATCGGCAAGACCTTCCATTCCCAGAATAGGATGCTCGGTCAACAACTTCTTGAAATGCTCCGGATCGGAGCTGACCACCACACACAACACCTGACAGAACAATTCCTTGAACGGTTCCAGATCATTCACGTACGATCCGGACACCGAAAACTCTCCTGTTCCTGAAACGCTCACCTGAAGCCCCGGAATTCGCTTCGGATCGTCCGTCATGTATGGTTGCATCGCATTCCAGAGGTTTTCCACGTCGACGAGGCCAGGTTCTGATTCGGCTCGATCAGTGGGAAGCGCCCCATAGTACACATATACTAAACCGGTTCTATGAAAACCAAAACGCCAGAAATCCGGTGTGGTGGAAATATGAATTGTCACGATATCCTCATCGACCGCATGCGAACTCCTGGCTTGCAGCGCAAGCAATCCGATGCAACAACAATGAAGAATCCTTTGAAGGAAACACATGCTTGATTAGTAATTGTATGGGGGAGGCTCAATCTTAACATTCAGTCCTGCAGGGTTGTTCCGGAACGTATCGACTTCGGCATCGCCTACGTCGGTTGTAGTTCCATTGCCATTGACATCAGTTGGCGGGAAGAGACTGCTTTCGTGAACGGTAAGGATCCTAGCCTGCCAGAGTCCCTGCAAGGCGTTCGCATCGAAGTCATCAAGCGAATTGTGTATCACACCATAAGAAGGATCGTAGTATTTTCCATTGAAAATGACAACTTCATGTTCATTGAAAAGAGCC
>CAZYHO010000284.1:1374-2679 GCA_964647495.1 uncultured Akkermansia sp.
TTCGCAGCTCTTCTCTCTGGCACGGTCTATCCGATTTTAGTCTCAACCCTATACGAGCCTCCTCACGGGTGACCGAGCGGATGATGAACCCGCCGCCATAATACTGGCTTACCCTTTGCTCGCTCTGAGAGCCATGTAAGAATTTGCGGAGAACAGTACCCCAAGAAGTTGGTTTTACCGGCGGATCTGCCAACGCTGCTATCGGTATGCCGGAGCGGTTGTACGCTATCAGTGGATCTGCGGGTAGAGCGGAGTTTTCGATCCACTCGCCATACTCTACTTTCTTGTCGGGATTATACGATCTCACACTTCGCATGGAGGAGAACGAACCTGGATGCTTGGTCCATGTCGATTTTGTGCTGAGGAAGCGCACTTCGAGCGTTATTTTTGGTGAAGTGAATTCAACATCCTGAAGATCAGTCTCGCCGTCCCCGTCGGTGTCAGGGGTTTTGGGATTTGTGCCTTGGGCGAGTTCCTCAGCATTGATCACGCCGTCGCCGTCGAAGTCGGCGGCGCCAGTGGTTTCCGTCAGGCCTTCGAAGAAGGCGCACTCCCACCAGTCATGCAGGCCATCGGCGTCGGTATCGGTGGTGAGGAAGTCGGAGGAGAGTTCGAAGGAGAAGAGGTTTTTGAGCTGGCCGAGGCTGGCGGGGGCGGCGTTGTCTGGGTGGGTGGTGCCGGACCAGGGATACTTGGGGGGTGTGGCGCCGTAAGCGCGGGTTTGCCAGTTATAGCCGATAGCGTAGAGGCGGTCGTAGAACGGCTTGGCGACATTCTTGAGCTGGCCGACGTTCGCGGGGGCGTGGTTGTCGAGATGCGTGAACTGACAGATGATGTCGACCGCCTGGCCGGAACCACCGCCGTCGAGGAGGACCGAGTCCAGATAGCGGTTGGCCTGGGAGGCGACATGCTTGAGCTGGCCAGTGTTGATGGGCGCCCAATTCTGGTTGTTTTGGGGGGCTCCGGAGAAGATTTTGGTATCCGGGTCGGTCCACCATGCGGGGTCGTCGACGGCGGCGGCGGTTCCTGGCCAGGCGAGGCAGCAGATCACCGCCGCGATCAGCGGGAAAGCGAAGTACAGGCGCCGGGCGGGGGTGAGGCGGGCGGAACGGACGGAGCGAGAGGCCATGAGGGTGAGGGGTGTCGATGTGATGGCATGGGCTTTGGATGATGGGAAGGCGCTACTCGGCCTCGTAATCTCCCATGCTGATGCCTCCCTTGGCGGGCACTTTGCCGATATTGGCGGTTCCGGGGATGTTCACGGTTCCTTTGTCAGTAGAGTCGCTGAGGAGCGAGATAACTTCC
>CAZYHO010000284.1:2779-6585 GCA_964647495.1 uncultured Akkermansia sp.
CCTGCGCATAGAGGGTGATGGGTACGCTGAGCACGAGGCCAGCGATCAGCAGTCGTTTGGTGAGGGGCTTCATGTTGTGTGATGGGTGTTGGAATGGAGCCGGGTGTTCCGGAACTATGAGAAAGGGCTTATTTCTTGAACAGATCGCGGAGTTCGGCCACCTCGCGTTCGAGCCGTTCCTGTTCTTCCTGTTTGAGCAGCCTGCCAATGGCGGCGATGTCGGCTTCGAAGGCCTCCTTTTGCTCGTCGATGAGCCCTTGCATTTCCAATTCCGTGGCTTCCGGATGCTGGTGGCGGATGGCCTGGAGACGGCGGGCGATGTTTTCCTGGAAGTCCAGGGTCGCGAGCGCCGCCGGGCCGGCGTCTTCCGGAACCTCGATGACGATCGGCTGCGAGCCGAGCGGGCGGAGGGCGGCCGCTTCCCTCCAAAGAGAGATTTTTTCATCGAGGAGAGCCTTGCCCTCACCCTCTTCGGCCCATGCGGCGACGAGCGCCTGCAATTCCTGCTCATCGGCTGCGCGCTCGCGGAACTGCCGCATGGCGGCGGCCTCGGCGGCTTCCAGTTCGCCATAGCGGGCCGCCTGCGGCAGGCCATCGAAGTGCGGATGGTGGCGGGAGGAAGGTTCCGGTGGAGGTGGAAGCTGGCGCATCCACTCCTGGAAGTGGGCGATCTGCGCCGCAAATGCCTGCTCATTCTCGCGCATCCACCGGTCGATCCTCCCTTGGGCTTCTTCTTCGGTGATGAGGCCCTGGAGAGCTTCCAGGCGTGCTTCGAGCATGGGCAGATCGAGGCGCGCTTGTTCGAGTTCGAAGGCGTCGATCCAATCCTCGGAGCCCACCTTGGCAGCTTCATTTTTTCCCATCAAGAGGCCCACGCACACCATCGGAACCAACAACCAGGGAAGGTGACGCAAAGCTTTCATGGCAGGCAGAGCGGCGCGGTCGGACGTGCTTAGGGTGCCTGTGTAGGCAATTTCCCCGGGAAAGTCAACGGATTTTTTAGGGATTTTCCTGATGCTGCCGGGAGGCCGAAAATGCTTCTTCCAGTTTGACTCGCAGTTCCTCACAGGCTTGCGCCAGATCTGGCCGGGGCGCCTGCCAGTGGCCCAGGGCCGCCGCCGCTCGTTGTGCCTGGTCCAGATCCCCGAGCGCCAGCCATGCCCGCGCTTCCCACACCCGGGCTTCCGGGTCGGGACCGGTGTCGTGGATTTCGTGCCGCAGGACGGCGAGGGCATCCTCGGGCCGTTCGAGCTTGACCAGCATGCGGGCCTGGGCCGTGATCATGTCCGGACGATGCGGCAAGTGTCTGAAGGCGGCCTGGTACTCCGCGAGGGCCTCGGACCAGCGTTCCTGGCATTCTTCGATGAGGGCCAGGGCTCGGTGGTATTCTCCTTCCAGCCAGGTTTCCTTCAGGATGTCATTGATGGAACGAAGGGTTTGCGCCGTGAACCGGGCTTCGTCAAAGCGCCGCTGTCGGGTGAGCACATCCGTGAGGTTTATCCATCCCCTGTAATTCATGGATTCTTTCTCCACTACGTCGATCCAGATGCTCTCCGGACGCGCGTAATCGTGAGCGCGGTCGCGGGTCACTGCCGCGAGGGCGACCACGGCGGTGGCGAGAAGGCCCGCCAGAACGCCGGCATGGTCCGGATGGCGGCGGGTCCATGTCCAGCCGGCCGCCAGGATCAGGGCCAGCGCCGCTCCGGAGGGCAGGTGCATCCGGTAATCGAAGGCGGGTTCCAAGGGCACGGGAATGAGCGAAGACGTGGGGGCAAGGACCAGCGTGATCACCAGCCAGGGCACCCAGAGCCAGGACCGCCGAAGCGCGGCCAAGGCGACACCGCCGAAACCCGCGAGGAGAAGCAATCCGTATGGCAGCCAATCGGCGACGCGTTCGGCGATCCGAGGCACGGGCGCGAAGATCAGCGGAGAGGGCCAGACGAGGAGTTTGAAATAACCGCACAGGACTTTGAACTGAGACTGGAAGTATCGCCAGGGGGAGGCCAACTCCGGGATGGCATCCCATTCCGAAACACGCGAGCCGCCGAGCACCCACCACCCGACGAGGCCCCAGCCTGAGAGCATCGTCCCGTAGTAAAGACGATGCCTCCGCCAGAGAGTCTGCCACGATCCGGCGACGAAGAGGCGATCGATCACGGCGAGCACCACGGGCAGACCGGCGCCGTTTTCCTTCGAAAGCACGCATAGAAACGCGCCGGCAAGCGAGGCCGCTCTCCAGGCTCGCTCCCGGGACGGCTGAAACCGGGCGGCGAGGAGCGCCACGCACGAGGCCAGGAAGAAAAAGCTCATCAAGGTTTCCTGGCGCTGGTTTACATAAATGACGGCCGTGGAGTTGACGGGATGGACGGCCCAGACCACCATCACGGCCACAGCCAGCAAGCGCGGGCGCGCTGTCCCGAGACACCGGGCCACTTGCCAAACCATCATGCCCAACAGACCGGCCGCGCCCCAATGGATGAGGAGATTCACCGCCCGGTAAGTGGCGACATTCAATCCTCCCAAGCGGAAATTGAGCAAGGTGAGGAGGCCCGGCACGGGGCGCTTGTCGTATTGAGTGGAGAGCGGATGGGGGCCCAGTACTTTTGAGACGGCGTCGTGCGCGCGAAAGTCCTCGTTGTAAACGATGTTGGGGAGGTCGTCGTGAACGAAGGGCGTGTGGAAGGCCGGAGTGTAAAGGAAGGCCAGCACCTGAAACAGGACGATCCAGACGCCGAGCAACACCGGCCTGGACAGCATGTCTTCTCCCCGGTTCCAACAGAGAACCGGAGAGGCCGGCGCGCGGGGCAGGGCGGAATCCGCGTGGTTCATGGGAGCGATGACAGGTGAGAGTTGTTATTTGAGGAGACTGCGGCCGCCGGCGGGTCACGGCGATCGGAATGGACCGCGCGGGCAATGAACAATCCCACAAGAGCGGAAGCAAGCGACAGGAGGACATGCAGCGCGAGGAAAAGGCCCGCGATTCGGAGATCGGTGTGTGGCGAAACCAGAATCCATCCCAGGCCGGTGGCCGCCGTCACCAACATGGCCGCCGTTCCCATGCCGAGCATAACGAAGAACAAGCGCTCTTCCGGCAGTGCCAGAACGCGCCGCGTCCAGCGCAGTGGGGGTTCAGCCGCGCCAGGGTAGAGAAGGAGGCTGGCCAGGTAGCTTTGCAGACCCAGAAGCCCCGTGAACATGGCAATTCCCTGAACGAGCATGGAGGCATCGAGTGGAAGCGGGCGGCGATCCAGAGCGATCCAGAGGGCAAGGCCCGCCTGTGTCGCGGCGGGGTTCCTCGACCACCACGGCTCCGGCCGCACGCGCGAGGGATGCGGAACCGTCCGTGCTGCCGTTGTCGACCACGAGAATTTTCCAACGAAGATGGGGCTGCTGCGCGAAGACCGCCTGCAATTCAGCCAGGCAGGCGCCCAGGGTCGCTGCTTCATTGAGGCAGGGGAGGACAAGGGAAAGATCGATCCCGGAAGGGCGTGTGGCGTCCTCCTGTGGAGTGTCTGTGAGGAGGGATGGGGTCATTTGCGGAAGGATTTCAAGGACTGGGCTCGGGGTGACAGGCCGTTTATAGACGGAACGGGCACATGTGAGCAACAGCAACTGAACCGGTGGCGCAGGATTTTACTTCAATTCGGGAATGGGATGGAACAGAAGGAAACAAAGGCAACAAAGGCTGAGTCTCTTACAGGAACAGATCGTCTGCCCGGTCGCTCACGCTGCGGGGGACGGACCAGAATGCCGCCACTCGTTCCTGCTTCGCTTCCTTCGTTGCCTTCTGTTCAAATCAATTTCCC
>CAZYHO010000285.1:0-6572 GCA_964647495.1 uncultured Akkermansia sp.
CGCCTCCGCTGCCCAAGCCGCTTGGGCGAATGAAGCCTGTCCCCCGCGGTTCGCGTTATGAAAACCGTTGGAAATGCCGTTATTCTGGCGCGTCGGCTGGGGTCATTCCGTCCCGGGTCCAGATATCCCGGATGGCAGCCTCCTGGCCGTAACCATCCGGGCAGGCCGGGCTGGCGTCGTTGGCGCGATAGACGCGCTTCCGGTCGGGCGACCGGCTGATCATTCGATTTCCGGGCATCTGCAAGTATCCCGCCGGGTCGTGGTTCCGGACCCAATCCCACGCGTACCGCAGCCAGGAGTCCCGTTCGGTCGACGCGAGCTGCGAGAACCACGTGATCTCATCCCAACCCCAGATCCAGAACGAACCCTGGCCAGGCTCACCCGGGTTCCGGCTGCTGCCGTAGTTGTCGAGTTCGACGAGGTACGGCAGGCTCGCGCACTTCCATCCGCTGGGCGTGAGGCCGCCCTTGCTGCGGCCGAACAAGGCATCGGTGTGACCGACTTCGAGCACGCCGGTCTTCGGCTTCTCCGGGACCTCCTTCACCCGGAGCGGGAACGAGTGGAAATCGAGCAGCAGTTTTCCGTCCCGAACGAACCCACCCCCCGGCACGTGGGCGTCGAGCACGAGGAAGTGGCGCCGGGCCTGCTTTCTCGCATAACGGCGCATCCGTTCCATCACCTCGTCCCAATGCTTCAGGTCCGCGTCGTTGTTGTCCATCAACTCGACCTGCCCGATGTGGATCGCTTCGCATCCGATGTCGATGTAGCTCCGCGCCAGAAATTGGAACCACAACTTCGTCTCGGGCCGGCTGACATCCGGCACCTGCGCGTTGCCGTTCCATTTCCGCCCTTTCCCGTCGGCATAGATCATGTCCTCGTAGCGGAAGTTCCGCGCCTCCGCCGGCAGGTCCAGATCCTCGAATGCCCAGCCCGGAACCGGAATCATCGACACCTCCGTGCTCACGATTTCAAAAATGCATGCCTGCACCATGATCTCCGGGTCCGCCGCGTGCAGATCCCCGATCTTTCGCTTCGCCTCATCGAGCCGCGCCGGCAGCCTCGTCTCGCCTCCCCAAAGATACACCCCCCGCCCAAACAGCTTCCCCCCACACCCAGTGAACAACCGGACGTTCTCCGCGCTCTCGCTCCCGTCGTGCAGGGACTCCATCATCGTCATCGCCCGCGACAGATAGTTCCGCAGCACCGGCTCCGAAATCCCCCCGTCAAACGAATACTCCCGGCCGCCGCCGGAGGCCGGCAACAGCGAAAGGGCAAGCCACGAAAAGGCAAGCCACCAGACCTGAATCAGCTTCCGCATCACCCCGCCTTATACTCCACCCGTCCCCGCCTGTCCACGGGGGTCAGGGAGCGGGCGAAGGGGCGGGGTCAGGGACCTCCCGGCCGCATGGGGCGCATGGGGCGTATAGGGCGTATAGGGCGTATAGGGCCTACAGTGAACTGTGTGTGTCACAAGTGTCCGTTCGCAGTGTGCCAGGCACACTGCGGGGCCGGTACATTGCAGGGGCCGTGGCCGGCGGGAATCGGGCGTGCATTTGCGGTGGGGCGGGCTAGAATCGGGCGCATGCGCAGCGTAATTCTTTTGATGGCGGTGGCGGTGGCGGCGGCGACGGCGGCTTCAGCGGTTCCGGATGCGCCGGGGTATGCGGTGGTCATTTCCGAGGAGACCTTGGCTGATCCCGGGTGGAAGCAGGTGGCCGACCAGCTTGTGGCGAAGCACCCGCAGGCGGCGGTGATCCGGTGGACCGGCTCGGTGGATGCGGTATTGCCGGAGTTGCGGTCGGCCTTTCCGCGGCACGCGTGTTTTGTCGTCACTCCGGCGGAAGCGACGGCGGATTTCGTGAAGCGAGTGCACCGGTTGACGCGGCGGCTGGACGACGACCCGTACACGGACGTTTTCTGGGGGATCCTGACCGGTTTCGATTCGGAGAACGCGTTGGCGATCGCCTCCGAGTCCGCGCCGCTCACGGTGCGCAAGGCGGCGGCGGGCACGGAGCTGGCGCTGGACCGGCTTGTCGAGGGCGTGTGTTACGACGAGTTGAAGCAGGGTCATTCGCTGCGCAAACATCCCGGCGAGTCGCCCGCGGCGGAGTCCGCGCCGGCCGACACCACCGAGGCGCTGGTGAATGCGCTCAACGATGGCGCCCCCGACCTCTTCGTCACCTCGGGGCACGCGACCGAGCGCGACTGGCAGATCGGCTTCCGGTATCGCAACGGGTATTTCCGCTCCAAGGCCGGCGCGATGGCCGGCGAGGACACCGCGGGGCACCGCTTTCCGGTCCTCAGCCCGAACCCGAAGATCTATCTCCCGATCGGCAACTGCCTCATGGGCCACATCGACGGACCCGACGCCATGGCGCTCGCGTGGATGAAAAGCGCCGGTGTCCGCCAGATGCTCGGGTACATCAGGCCGACGTGGTACGGTTACATGGGGTGGGGTGTGCTCGATTATTTCGTCGAACAACCCGGCCGCTTCTCGCTGACCGAGGCTTTCTTCGCCAACCACGCCGCCCTGATCCACCGGCTCGAAACCGCTTTCCCCGATGTCGCCCGCGAGGAAGTCATCAGCGACCGGGGCGAGTGTGGCAAACCTGTCAGGCCGTCCGCCGACGGTACCGCGCTCGGGCTCGCCCGCGCCGACGGCCAAGGGCTTCTTTTCGACCGCGATGTCGTCGCGTTCTATGGCGATCCGGCCTGGGAAGCGCGCCTGGCCCCGGGCAAACTCAACTGGGATCAATCGCTCGTCGAATCACCCGAAGGCGAATGGCGCTTCGACATCACCCCGCTCGCCGGCGCGGCCAGTTTCGACACGGTGAACGCCAACGGCAGCCAGCGCGGCGGCCGACCGATCATCCAGTTTTTCCCGCGACGCCTCGACCCGTCGAAAGTCTCGCTCCTCGAAGGCGCCGACCTGCACCCTGTCATCACCGATACCTTCCTCCTCGTCCCTCATCCCGGGAAATGTGACCCGGAAAAGACATATCGCGTGCGGTTCAAGGCGGAGTGAACCGCATGATTTCCCCACGACACATCCACCCACGACTGACATGACCCGATCCTTCAATCCGATTGTCCTCCGTTCGTTGTTCCCGGCCATGGCCGTGGGCGTGGTCGTGGTCGCGCTGAGCGGCGCCCTGCCCGCGAAAGCAGCCGAACCAGAACCGGTGCTCGTTCCCGAAATCGTCGGCCCGTGGTGGCAGGTGGCCGGCCAGCCTGATCTCGGCCCGCTCACCGGCGAGGCGCAGGAACCGGTCGATTTCGGTATCTGGCAGGCGAGCGACGGCACATGGCAGCTTTGGTCATGCATCCGGAAGACGAAGGAATCCGGCACCGGCCGGCTCTTGTTCGGCTGGGAAGGCGCGCGGCTCGGTGACATGGGCTGGACGCCGCGCGGAATTCAGATGCGGGCGAACACCGCGCTCGGCGAAGTGGAGGGCGGCCTGCAAGCGCCCTACGTGAAGGTGATCGACGGCCGCTGGCACATGTTTTATGGAAGCTGGCGCGAGATTTGTCTGGCACTAAGCGACGATGGCCGGTTCTTCCAGCGCCAGATCGATCTGGACGGCACCGTGGGATTCTTCGGCGGCCCGAAAGAGCAGAACGACCGCGATCCCATGGTGCTCTTTCACGAGGGGAAATGGTATTGTTACTACACGGCGCATCCGGGAGGCATCGGGCAGGTCCTTTGCCGGACCTCGGCGGATCTCAAGGAGTGGAGCGAGCCGGTGGTCGTCGCCATCGGCGGCGCCGCCGGGGACAAGCTGTGGAGCCACGAGTGCCCGCACGTCGTCAAGCAGGGCGACTGGTTTTATCTCTTCACGACGCAGCGGTATTTCGATGACCCGCAGACGAGCGTGTTCCGGTCGAAAGACCCGCTCAAGTTCGCGCTGAACGATGACTCGTCCCGCGTGGCGCTCCTGTCCATGGCGGCGCCCGAGATCATTCTTTACAACGACGAATGGTACGTGGCCGCCCTGATGCCCAGGCTCGATGGCATCCGCATCGCGAAACTCAAATGGGTGACACAGTAACTACTGATTGGCGACGTCGGTCCGGATGATCCGGGCTGCCCAGCCATGGCCCATTATAAACCACGGAGGCCCAATGCCACTTTCCACCCATGAGAAAGGTATTTGAATACCCCACGTTTCTTGAGGTGGGGCATTTGGCCTCGCTTCTGGAAAGTCACGGCATTCCATCGGTCGTCAAGAATCAAGACGTGTCCTCCCTGATGGGGGAGGTTCCCTTTCTGTCGGCGTTTCCGGAATTATGGGTGGTGGACGAGGGCGATTATGATCGGGCTGTCGCGCTTGTTCAGGAGTATCGCAGCGAATTGTCGGATGATTCCAACCCAGAGGACTGGCTCTGCCCGGCCTGCGGTGAATCCGTCCCCGGCTCCTTTGGCTCATGCTGGAATTGTGACTCGACTCGCTCAAGTGATTGAGGACCGGACGCGAATGTTCTCGAGTCCGCGCCTTCCGTGGATCTGGTGTTTCGCCGGCGCGGCGGCGGGAGTCGCGTGCGGCCTGTGGCTGAGGCCGGATCCGGCGGACGGCGCGGCGGCGGCTGAAACACGGCGCCCGGCGGTCAAGCGCCCGGCGAGTGTTCAGCCACCTCCGCCGGTCCGGGTATCGGCGTCGTCGCCGGAGCTTCATCTGTTCGCGGGCGTCGACGAGGCATTGGCGGCGATGGAAGCGGCGACGGCCGGGCAGGAAAACGCGCGGCCGTCCCTGCCCTCGACGAAGGAATACGGGCAATGGTCCCCGGCGGATCTGCGCGCGGCAGTGCTGTCGCTGCTGCGCAAACCTGAGAGCCCACACCGGGATCGCCTCATCGACGCGCTCCTCCACCGCTGGCGGCTGGCGGATCCCGAGGCCGCGGCGGCTTTCACACGCGAACACCGACCGGCCGAACAAGAGGCCATCGATTCCGCGGCGCAAAATGCGGAATGGATCGCCGGCCTGAGCCTGGAAGAGGCCAGGCACGCGGCGTTGAGCGCTGGTCCGCGGCCCGACTGGAACGCGCTCAGCAGCGCGGTGACGAACCAGGTCCGCGAGAATCCGGACGCCGCCATCGCGTTTCTGGAAGCGCACATGGATGAAATCACGCGCGGCGAGGGATCATGGAGATTGGTCCTCGGAAATGCGGCCATGATCTGGTCGCAAAGCGATGCCGCCGCCGCGGTCGAATGGGCCGCCACGCTCCCGCCGGGTCCCGCGCGAGACCAGGCCATCGGCGGGGCCGTTCAAGCCGTCAGCAAGTACGATCCCGCGGCGGCTCTCGCCTGGATGGCCACGATGCAGCACCCGAACAGCGGATCGAGCGACCTGCAGCAGGTCGTTGCACGACTGAGCAGCCAGATCGGCACAATCGGCGCCCGCCGCGTTCTGGAACGCACGCCGTTCCCCGACGCGACAAAACAGAAACTCCTGGAATCCCTTCAGTAAACAATGCACGCGATGACTCATTTCCGCGCCCGCCTTGCAGCCACACTCCTGTGTGCCGCGGCCGGTTTTGCCATCGCGCGGTACTGGCCGGCGGCGGAAATGCGGCCGGTGGAATCAGCGGCGATACCCGCTCCTGGCAGTGCCGCCTTTTCCGTCGATTCCACTGATTCCGCCACTCCCCCCGCTCCCGCGGGCGCCGAGTGGATGTCGTTGCAAGGCGATTCACGCCTCGCCGCATTCCGCGAATATGTGAAGAGAATGAACTCCTCGGACTGGCCGGAGTTTTTCGACGCTCACTGGCACGACGATCTGCTGCGCGACGCGCTGATCGACGGCTGGATCGCGGCGGATCCGGCCGGGCTCTGGGAACGCATCGTGCGCGAGAAAGACGCCGCATTGCTGGAGCAGGCCGGGCGCCGGTTGTTTGAGGCGTGGGCGACGCGCGATGCGCCCGCGGCCTTTGCTGCCACGGCGAGGATCGGGTTTCCACAGGTGCGAGACCCGTTGCGCTCGCTGGTCGTGGAAATCGAACTCGCCCGCGACCTCGCGGCCGGTCTGACGCTGGCGGCCGGCTTCGGGCCGCTGACCACCAGCGAACACGTCGCCACCGCATGGCTCGGGCGGAATCCGGTCGCCGCGCTGCACGGGCTCACCGCACTGCCGGGTGGCCGGGACAGCTTTCGCACGCATTACCTGAATGCCGCCGCCCGTATCGTGGCCCAACGGGAGCCGCTGGCGTTCGTCGAATGGCTGGAAGCGAGGCCGCACCTGAGCGAGTACGGGCTGAGCAGCTCGACGTTCACGGCGGCGCCCGCGGTCGATCTATCGCGCACGCTGGCCGCCCTGCTGAATCTGCCCGCAGGGCACGCGCGGGATCAGAGCGTCAGCTTGTTCATCGCCAGCGCGGCGCCGCATTTCTCGACGACGGAATTGGTGGACGCCGCCGGCCGCCACCTGAAAGGCGGGCTGCAAAACCACGCGCTCGCTCAGGCCGCCAGCACCGTGGCGGCGACCGACCCGGCCAAGGCAGCCGAATTCCTCGCCGCGGTGCGGTCATCGCAGTGGGCCATCGTCGCCGCGGCCCCGGTGACTCGCGGCATGGCCACC
>CAZYHO010000286.1:0-6568 GCA_964647495.1 uncultured Akkermansia sp.
GCGGGCCGCAAGTTCATACAAGCAAGTCCCTATGGGCATTTTATCCTGGATCATACTCGGCCTCATCGCCGGGGCTCTCGCCAAATTCATCATGCCGGGCAAGGATCCCGGAGGCATCATCGTCACCATCCTCATCGGCATCGCCGGCGCGGTCGTGGGCGGCTTTCTCGGCAGCTTCATCGGTCTTGGCAAGATCGAATCGTTCGATATCGGCGGCCTCTTCATCGCCGTCGCCGGCTCCATCATCCTGCTCATCCTTTACCGGCTCGTTACGAAAAAGAGAGGAGCGTAATCACCGGAGGCGCCCGGTCGCGCCCTCCCTCTATCGATACGATGCCGTCCACGTTCCGGAACGGCATACCGTTCCCGGAAGCCACCGCGGTTTGAACGCGGGAGGCTGGTGGTAGTTTCTATCGCTTTGCGCTGACTTGCCGCTCATCTCCGGCCAGCAGACCTGCCCCCTGCCACACGAGTGACGCGCGGAATCTCCTCGGTGGAGGAAGCCGGCGGGACCGGGGACGCCGAATGGTTCCGCGATCCCGGTGAGGCCCCTCATCGAACCGCTTGCGAAGGTCGGTTGTCGCCTGCTGCGGAGTTGAACGCTCCAACAAAACGATCCAACCTCCCCGCATGAAAAACCGGATCGCGGCGGTTGTGCTCCTCATCACCCTGCTTGGGGCGGCGGCTTGGTGGTTTATTCTCAAACCGGACGATCTCCCCGCCAGCCTGATCCGGGGCAATGGCCGGATCGAGGCTACGGAAATCGACCTCGCCACGAGAATCCCAGGCCGTGTCCGGGAAATCCTCGTGAACGAAGGCGACTTCGTTGAACAAGGGCAGATCCTCGCCCGGATTCACGCAGAGAGCCTGGAGGCGCTGCTCTCCGAAGCCGAGGCCCAACACCGGCAGGCGGTGAGCGCGGTGGCGACCGCGAAGGCGCAGGTGACCGCGCGGGAAAGCGACAAAATCGCCGCTCATGCGACCGTCGCCCAACGCGAAAGCGAATTGGCCGCGGCGAACCAGCGGCTCGCCCGTTCGGAAAACCTCTCCGCCGATGGAGCGGTCTCGGTGCAGATCCTGGACGATGACCGGGCGAAAGCAACGAGCGCCGGAGCTGCGGTCAGGGCCGCGGAAGCCCAGGTCGCCGCGGCGGACGCCGCGATCCAGGCCGCGAAGGCCCAAGTGACCGGCGCGGAATCGACCGTCGAGGCGGCGCTTGCGACCATCAGCAGGATCAAGTCCGACCTCGAGGATTGCTCGCTGCGGGCGCCGCGCAGCGGCCGTGTCCAATACCGCATTGCCCAAGCCGGAGAAGTGCTCGGGGCGGGCGGGAAGGTCCTCAACCTCGTGGACCTCGCCGACGTTTACATGACCTTCTTTCTGCCCGAAACTGTCGTCGGGCGGGTGCCTATAGAGAAGGAAGTCCGGATCGTCCTCGACGCAGCCCCGGACTACGTAATCCCGGCGAAAGTCTCCTATATCTCCAGCGTTTCCCAATTCACGCCGAAAACCGTCGAAACCGAAAGCGAGCGCCAGAAGCTGATGTTCCGTATCAAGGCGCGGGTCGATCCCGATTTATTGCAGAAGCATCTCACCCAAGTGAAAACCGGCCTGCCCGGCGTGGCGTGGCTCAATCTCGACCCGGAAACGCCGTGGCCAGCCGGCCTGTCCGTCAAAGTGCCGGAGTTGATTGATTCTCGCGAAAAAAAGTGACGCACGAGATTTCCGCAGTGATGGGAGGCGGCGGGGCTGGAATGGCGGGATTCATTCAGCGCCGGTCGCCTTGTAGTCCTTCGTGCGAAATGAACCCCGCGGTCCCAGTGGCGCATCTCCATCGAACCTTGTCACCAATCGGACGCCGCCCATGAAGTCCCATCCCGTCCATCGTGAACCGGCAGCCCGCCTTTCCCGCGTATCGCTCCGCTATCGCAAGACCGTGGCGCTGGACAACATCGACCTCGACCTTCCGGGCAGCCGCATGGTCGGCTTGATCGGGCCGGACGGCGTGGGGAAATCCAGCCTGCTCTCGCTGATTGCCGGCGCCCGCGCGATCCAGCAGGGCACGGTGACTGTCCTCGGCGGCGACATGCGGGAAAAGGGCCACCGCGACGCCGTCTGCCCGCGCATCGCCTATATGCCCCAGGGCCTGGGGAAAAACCTCTACCCCACACTTTCCGTGGAAGAGAACCTCCAGTTCTTCGCCCGCCTCTTCGGCCACGACCGCCACGAACGCCGCCGCCGCATCGACAAACTCACCGCCAGCACAGGCCTCGCAGGATTCCTCGCCCGCCCCGCCGGCAAACTCTCCGGCGGCATGAAACAAAAGCTCGGCCTCTGCTGCTCGCTCATCCATGACCCCGATTTGCTGATCCTCGACGAACCGACCACCGGCGTCGATCCGCTTTCGCGAAACCAGTTCTGGGACCTGATCGAAACCATCCGTCACGAACGCCCGGAAATGAGCGTCATCGTCGCCACCGCCTGCATGGACGAGGCCGACCGCTTCGATTGGCTCGTGGCGATGGACGACGGCAAATTGCTCGCCACCGGCACGCCTGCCGAACTCCACCGGCGGACCGGCACCGACAATCTGGAGGAAGCCTTCATCGACCTGCTGCCCGAGGAAAAGAAGCGCAACCACCAGCCTGTCGAAATCACGCCCTTCACCGCGGAAGGGCCGGAGGACATCGCCATCGAGGCGGAGGGACTGACCATGCGTTTCGGAAACTTCGTCGCAGTGGATCATGTCGACCTCCGCATCCGCCGCGGGGAAATATTCGGCTTCCTCGGCTCGAACGGCTGCGGCAAGACCACCACCATGAAGATGCTGACCGGCCTGCTCGCGGCCAGCGAAGGCAGGGCGAGCCTGTTCGGCCATGCAGTCGATCCGAAGCACCTCGGCACCCGCCGGCGGGTCGGCTACATGTCTCAAGCCTTCTCCCTCTATGCCGAATTGACGGTGCAGCAGAACCTGGTCCTGCACGCGCGGCTTTTCCACGTGCCCGGAGACCAAATCCCGGCGCGGGTGAAGGAAATGGCGGATCGCTTCGACCTGACAAACCACCTTTCCGCCCTGCCGGACACCTTGCCGCTCGGCATCCGCCAGCGGCTATCGCTCGCGGTGGCGATGGTCCACAAGCCGGAACTCCTGATCCTCGACGAACCGACCTCCGGCGTCGATCCCATCGCGCGGGACAACTTCTGGCGGCTGATGATCAGCCTGGCCCGCGAGGACAAGGTGACGATCTTCATCTCCACCCACTTCATGAACGAGGCCGGCCGCTGCGACCGCATCTCCTTGATGCACGCGGGCAAGGTGCTCGTGAGCGACACTCCGGCCGACCTTGTCCGCAAGCGCGGCTCGAAGAACCTGGAGGCAGCCTTCATCCACTATCTCGAAGAAGCGGAACCACCCGCGCCCCATACACATCCCGCCGCGCATGCCGCCGGAACGACTCCGCAGCCCGCGAAGGAACACTCCGGACAGCGGCGGGGATTCAGCCTCGGCCGCTCGGCGAGCTACATGTGGCGGGAATCGCTCGAACTGCGCCGCGACCCGGTCCGAGCGACCCTCGCGCTGCTGGGCACCGTGATCCTGATGTTCATCATGGGCTATGGCATCAGCATGGACGTCGAGGACCTTCCCTATGCCATCCTCGACCGGGATCAGACCGCCCTGAGCCACAACTACGCGCTGAACCTGTCCGGCTCGCGCTACTTCGTCGAACGGCCACCCATTCTCGATCACGCAAACCTCGACCGCCGCATGCGCTCCGGCGAACTCACGCTGGCACTGGAAATCCCGCCCGGTTTTGCCCGCGACGCGCAGCGCGGCACGGGCGCGCAAATCGGCGCATGGGTCGATGGCTCGATGCCCCAACGCGCCGAAACCGCGATTGGCTATGTGCAGGGCATGCACCAGGGCTGGCTGGCCGATCTCGCCAAACACCGGTTCGGGCAGACCCTCTCCGCGCCCGTCGCCATCGAAACCCGCTTCCGCTACAACCCGGACGTAAAAAGCCTGCCGGCGATGATTCCCGCGGTGATCCCGATCCTGCTGCTGATGATTCCGGCGATGCTCACCGCCTTGTCGGTCGTCCGCGAAAAGGAACTGGGCTCCATCCTCAACCTCTACGTGACTCCCGTCACGCGCGCCGAGTTTTTGTCAGGAAAACAAGCGCCCTATGTGCTGCTTGGCATGGTGAATTTCCTGCTGCTGACTTTTCTCGCGGTCACGCTTTTTGGTGTGCCGGTAAAGGGGAGCTTCCCCGCGCTCGCGACGGCCGCCTTCCTTTTCGTCATCGTTTCCACGGGCTTCGGCCTCCTGGCCTCGACCTTCACGAAAAGCCAGATCGCCGCCATGTTCATCACCATGATCGGCACGATGATTCCCGCGATCCAGTTCGCCGGGATGCTCACCCCCGTGTCATCGCTCGAAGGCACGGGCGCCCTGATCGGGAAGATCCATCCCGCCACGCATTTCCTCAGCATCAGCCGCGGCGTCTTCAGCAAGGCGCTCGGCTTTTCCGATCTCGCCGCCTCGTTCTGGCCGCTGCTGCTGGCGATCCCGGTGATCCTCGGCGCGTCCATCGCCCTCCTCAAGAAACAGGATGCCTGAACCCATGCAGCGCCTCTCCAACATTTACCAACTGGGCTTGAAGGAACTCTGGAGCCTCGCGCGCGACCCGGCGATGCTGGTGCTGATCGTCTTCACCTTCACGATCAGCATCTATGTCTCGGCCACAGCAATGCCGGACACGCTGCACAAGGCGCCCATCGCCATCGTCGATGAGGACGGCTCGCCGCTTTCCTCGCGCATCGCGGCGAGCTTCTACCCGCCGCATTTCCTCCACCCCGCCATGATCTCCCCCGACCGGATCGACGCCGGAATGGACGCGGGCGAATACACCTTCGTGCTCGACATTCCGCCGGACTTCCAGCGCGACGCGCTGGCCGGCCGTTCGCCCGCCGTCCAGCTCAATGTCGATGCCACCCGCATGAGCCAGGCCTTCAACGGCAGCGGCTACATCCAGCAGATGATCACCCGCGAGGTGGCGGACTTCATGGGCGGCCCGGGAGCGGGCGCATCGTTCCCGGTGGAACTCGCCATACGAAACCGCTTCAACCCGAATCTCGAACACTCCTGGTTCGGAGCGCTGATGGACATCATCGACAACGTGACAATGCTCTCGATCATCCTCACCGGCGCGGCGCTGATCCGCGAGCGGGAGCATGGGACCATCGAGCACCTGCTGGTCATGCCCGTGACGCCCGGCGAAATCATGCTGGCAAAGGTCTGCTCGATGGGCTTGGTCGTGCTCGTCGCCGCGGCCTTTTCGCTGATCGTGGTGGTATGCGGTTTGCTGGAAGTGCCGATCGAGGGTTCGATCCCGCTCTTTCTCGCGGGCGCGTCATTGCATCTCTTTGCAACCACGTCGATGGGCATCTTCATGGCCACGCTGGCGCGGAGCATGCCGCAATTCGGCCTGCTGCTCATGCTGGTGCTGCTGCCACTTCAAATGCTTTCCGGCGGCAATACCCCCAGGGAAAGCATGCCGGAATTCGTCCAGCATGTCATGCTGGCCGCTCCGACCACGCACTTCGTCCAGATCGGCCAGGCCATCCTCTACCGCGGCGCCGGCATCGAAGTGGTATGGAAGGCGTTCTTGATCTTGTTCCTGATCGGCTCCGTCTTCTTCGCCGTCTCGCTGCACCGATTCCGCAAGGCAATCATACAGATGGCCTGACTGCCAGTCTCAAGCAGCCGAATCGATCGCTCCCGGCCGTGCTGATCTTCGGCAACAGCGACATCGCCACATGATTCCGGAAAATCGCAGAATTCCAATCCTGTCAGAAAGCAGGTATTTGGCCGAGGATAAAATCGATGGCCGTCAATCCGCCATCGGTATCCGAAACCAGGGCATTTTCGGGGCGGACATCGGTGGCGATGCAGTCCCCGCGACGCCAGGTGAGGTCGCGCAGCATAACGAGATCCGCGGGCGGAGACAACCGCGTCCAGCCTTGATCCGCCATCCATTCGTGCAGAATGCGCTCCTCGGGGTGGCGGCCGAGGATGAATGGCTGGCGAAGAGCGAGGAATCGTCCCTGGGCGCCAATCTGGTCGAGTTCGAGCCCCGAATGGAAACAGTCCTCGAACCAATGGAAACGCATCAACGCTTCGGCAAGCGACCCCGCCCGGAGACGCCAGCGCCCCTGCGCATCCTGATCCACCACCCAGCCAAAACCCGCTTTCCCGGGTGGGCCAAACAGTTTGGGCCAAACAGTTTGACGACCTGCTGGGAACTTTCCGCGTAAAAGACAGCCGCTTCACCGCCACCACCGATCAAGTGCATTTCACCTGACGAATTCTCATCAGGGAACGGCTCAATGCGGACCGCCAAAGAGCGCCCGAATTCGGGCGTCTCGCGAAAGATCTCATGCAGTTCGGCGGCTACTTGCGCGCCGTCAAGGCGGGCCGCGAAATCGGCCTGGCAGCCGGTTTGGCCATTTGCTGCGGCCCAGTGCGTGATTCGAGTATCGCCGCCTGCCTCCGGTTGCGGCGGCACTG
>CAZYHO010000287.1:0-6542 GCA_964647495.1 uncultured Akkermansia sp.
TGGCCGCGGCGGATCAGCTCGGGGAAAAACTGGAGGAAGAACGTGATGAGCAGCAAACGGATGTGCATGCCGTCCACATCGGCATCGGTGGCGATGACGACCTTGTTGTACTGCAGCTCGTCGAGGTTCTCCTCGATGTTGAGCGCGTGCTGGAGCAGATTGAATTCCTCGTTCTCGTAGACGATTTTTTTGGTGAGTCCGAAGCAATTGAGCGGTT
Organism: uncultured Akkermansia sp.; assembly: GCA_964647495.1. Taxonomy (GTDB): domain Bacteria; phylum Verrucomicrobiota; class Verrucomicrobiia; order Verrucomicrobiales; family V1-33; genus CAJBME01. The sequence goes on from CAZYHO010000287.1 coordinate 218, forward strand.
TGCCGCGGAGCGAGAAAACCGCCTGGAGATCGGCGTTGCGCGACTTGGTGATCGAGCCGCTGGCGCTGTCGCCTTCGGTAATGAAGAGCGTGCTTTCGTCGGCCTCCTTGTGCTTGCTGCCCCAGTGGACGCGGCAATCGCGCAGCTTCTTGTTGTGGATCTTCGCTTTCCGGGCGGACTCGCGCGCGAGCTTCTGGATGCCGGCCAGCTCTTTGCGTTCGCGCTCGCTCTGCTGGATCTTCGACTGCATCGCGGCGGCGACCTCCTTGTTCTTGTGCAGGAAGATATCGAGTTCGCGCTGCAGGAAATTCGCGATGAACCCGCGCACCGATTCGCCGTTGGGTGACATCGTCTGCGAGCCGAGCTTCGTTTTCGTCTGGGACTCGAAGACGGGTTCCTCGACCTTGATGGCGACGGCGCCGACGATGCCCTGGAGGATGTCCTTCGTGTCCCAGTCCTTTTTGAAGTGTTCGCGGATGGTTTTGACGACCGCCTCGCGGAACCCCTGGAGGTGCGTGCCCCCCTGCGTCGTGTTCTGGCCGTTGACGAAACTCAGAATGTCCTCGCCGTAGCCGTCCCGGTGCGTGAACGCGACCTCGATGTCCTCCCCGACCAGGCGCACGACCGGGTAAAGGCGCTCCTCCTCCGGCAGATCCTCGTGCAGAAGATCCTGCAGGCCGTGGCGGCTCGCGAACTTCCGGCCGTTGAACTCCAGCGTCAGCCCGACATTCAGGTAGCTGTAGTAGCGCAACATGCGCTCGATGTGCTCGTGCCGGTACGAAAGCCTGGCCGGAAATATCGTGCGGTCCGGCGAAAACACGACGCGCGTTCCGTTCGGCTGCGCATCGGCTTTCGGCCGCTTCATTTCAAGCGTCGTCTTCCCCTTGGAAAACTCGATCGCCTTCGTCTGGCCTTCGCGCCACGACTGGATCTCGAAAAACCCGCTCAGGGCATTGACCGCCTTGATGCCGACTCCGTTGAGGCCGACCGATTTCTTGAACGCCTTGGAATCGTACTTGGCGCCGGTGTTGATGATGCTGGCGCAATCCATCAGCTTCCCGAGCGGGATCCCGCGCCCGAAATCGCGCACCTCCACCTGGTCGTCCTCCAGCGTGATGGCGATGCGCTTGCCGTGGCCCATCGTGAATTCGTCGATGCAGTTGTCGACCACCTCCTTGATCAGGATGTAAATGCCGTCGTCCGGCTGCGAGCCGTCCCCGAGTTTCCCGATGTACATGCCGGGCCGCAGCCGGATGTGCTCGATCCAGCTCAGCGTCTTGATGTCGTCTTCGGTGTACGATGTGTCAGCGGCCATGCGTGGGCAAAGGTTCGGAAATCTTAAGCAAATTCAAGGCGGGAATTCCCCGGTTGTGTGGCGGCGTGCCGATCATTGGCAAGCTTTGAAGGGTCGTGTTTCACACGAGGCCGGCGAAGTTGTCGATGAGGCGCAGCCCGGCGGTCTGGCTTTTTTCCGGGTGGAACTGGACGGCGGCGCCGGATGGCCAGCGGATGGCGCTGGCGAAGGTGGATCCGTGATCGGTGGTGGCGGCGACCAGTGAGTCGTCGGCCGGAACCGGATGGAAACTGTGGACGAAGTAGACGTGCGGAGCGGGGCCGAGGCCCTGCCAGAGCGGATCGTCGGGATGGCGGAGGCGCGCCTGGTTCCACCCCATGTGGGGGATTTTGAGGCCGGGCGCCTGGAGCCGGACGACGCTGCCCGGAAACACGGCCAGTCCGTCCACGCCGGGCGACTCCTCGCTTTGCTCGAAGAGCACCTGGTACCCGATGCAGATCCCGAGGAACGGACGCCCGGCCAGGATCCACTCGCGCAGCGGCGCGGCCAGTCCGCGATCGCGCAGCGTGCGCATCGAGTCACCGAAAGCCCCCACGCCGGGGAAAATGAGCGCGTCGATACCCGCAGTCAGCGCTTCCGGATCGCCGACCACCACGGACTCACGCCCGAGCGCCTTGAGGGCGTTGCGCACGCTCTGAAGGTTGCCTGCGCCGTAGTCGAGAAGCCCGATCATCGTGGCGCTAAAGGACTTCCTTGGTGCTGGGCACGCCGGTCACACGCGGGTCGAGCCGGGTGGCCTCGTCCAGAGCGCGCGCCAGTCCTTTGAAAATGGCTTCGGCCATGTGGTGGCTGTCGCGGCCATACAGGATTTCCACATGCACGTTCGCCGCCAGGTTGTGCGCGAACGCACGCACGAATTCCTCGACCAACTGGAACGAAAACGTCCCGCCGATGGCGTCCGCTTGCCGGGGCGCGCGGTACTCGATGTACGCGCGGCCGCTCAGATCGACGACCACGCGCGCCAAGGTCTCGTCCATCGGCAGATGGGCGCACCCGTAGCGCACCAGCCCGCGTTTGTCCCCGAGCGCCTGCCGCACGGCCTGGCCAAGCACGATGCCGGTATCCTCCACGGTGTGGTGGAAATCGACGTGCAGGTCGCCGGTGGCATCGACGTCGAGGTCCATCAGCCCGTGCTTCGCGAAGAGCGAGAGCATGTGGTCGAAAAAACCGATGCCCGTGCGGACGGCGGACCGCCCCGAGCCGTCGAGGTCGATCCGCAGGGAGATGTCGGTTTCGGCGGTGCGCCGGGTGATGGCGGCGGAGCGCGGCGTGTCGGCAGAAGGCTGGGCCATCAACGGATTACTTGGGCTCATCCGAGGTGGCCGGCTTTTCCGGAGCCGCCGTCGGGCGCGCCTGCGTGCGGTTGAGCAGTTCGCGCTGTTGGGCGGCGCGGATGGACTCCTCGCGGAGCTTCTTCAGGCTTTCCTGCTGGGTCTTGATGGCCGCATCCATGGTCGCTTCCTTGGTCGCCTTGACGAAATCATCCAGCCGCACGGACGCTTCCTCGTACTTCTTCTGGCCGATGAGCTTGAGCACACGGTCATACCGGGCGGCGGTGTCGGTAATGGCATTGACGTTCAGCGCGGCGAGCCGCTTCGCCTCGGTCTCGACCTGGCGGGACGCTTCGGTGAGGCTCGCCAGATCCGTATCCATCGTGCTCGTGAAGCGCACCTTGTTCTTCTTTTCCTCGGCGAGTTTCGCCTGAAATTCCTTCTTGACCCTCTCGCGCTCGGTCTTGGCGGCCGCCAGTTGGGCGGGAACCATGTTGGCCAGCCGGCCGTCCTCCTCCTTCAATCGGGCAGGCACCGCCTTGATGGAGGCCGCCAGGATCGCACCGTATTCTTCAAGCACCGTGCGCGCGGCCGGGATCGCCTTCGGGTAGCTGAGGGAGAATTTGCCGATCGACTCAAGCCGGATGAACGCTTCGAGGGCGCCGCGGTAATCGTCGGCGGCGATCTCCTTCTCCATCTCGCGATGAATCTTGAGCGCTTCGATGTTGTAGGCATTCGCCTGCATTTCCTCGCCATTGAGCCACTTGCCCTCCACTTTGCGCATGCGGCGCCGCGTCTGGGCCTGCTCGTCGGTCAGCGTCTTCTTGACCGCCAGGATCTCGGCGCGGTGCTTGCTGTTGGGGTATTGGGCGAGGAACTTGTCCGGCCCGTCGGCGATCAACTTGTTGTAGTGGCTGGGCTGCAGGAAATCTTCCGTCGGCAGCAGGCCGAGCACCGCTTCGGCGGCGTTGTCTTCCGGCGATTTCTTGACGATGTTCGTGATTTCCGAGCGCGGCACCACGCGGTTGTCCTCGATGCCGCCGACCACCTTGGTGCGGATGGTGACGCTGGTCGAGGCCTCGGCGACGATGGTGCCGTCGATCGTATTGCCGTCCTTGAGCGTGATGGTGTCCGCCGAAGCGGCGACCGCGGTCAGGAACGCGCAGGCTGCGGCGGTGCGAATGGGAAACAGAATGGATGTTTTCATGGCTGGGGCGGCGGCTGGGGGTTGAAACAAGAGTTAATTCCATGGGAGGGACAAAATGCAACCATTGGTCTTGGGGAATTCCCCGGGCATCCTCACTCGCTCACTCTCGACTCGACTGAAAACGCGCCGGATCACTCCCCGGACCGCTGGCAACCTGCCAGAATGAGCGGTTCTCCGCCAGAAATTTGTCCAACTTGTCGAGCGGCCGATGGCTGAAGCCGCTCCCGTCCCCGGAGGGCGCGCAGAAAGCCGGCTTGTCGAGAGGCAGCGCCGCCACGGCGGCCGGCAGAGCGCCGCGGGAGATGAGCCATTGGCGTGCGGCTTCGGTTTCGACGCCGAGCACATGCCACCGGCCAGGCGGGCACAGGGCGAGGCGGCGGCGTGCGGCGTGCAGGTCGGGATGGCCAGCGGGGCCGAGCAGGACGAGACGCGCAGGAGGATGGGCCACGGCATCGGCGGCCTGGAGCAGGCCGGCCACGCTGCCGGACACGGAGCGCAGCGGCCCGGCGAAACCGGCGAGCAGTCGTCCGGCGGCATCGCGGTGCGCCACGGACTCCAGCAGCACCGACCAGCGCGCGAGGTTCAGTGCGGCCAGGGCATTCGGCGACAGAGCCGCCGCATCGTCGATGGTCTTGAGAGCGGCCGGAATATCGTCCCGTTCGTGCCGCGCGTCGAAATAACCGCCGCCGGCCGTGTCGCCATGAAGGCGGTCGAAGGCCGACTGGATGTCGTCTGCGTACCGGAGCCACCGGAATTCGCCGGTCGCCTCGTGGAGGTCGAGCAGCGCCCGCACCAAGGCGGCATGGTCATCGGCGACCGCCGGGTGGCGCGGCGTGCGGTCGAGGCGGCAGCGGAAAAGCGTGCCGGATTCGGCGTCCCACAGATTCTCGAGCAGCCAGGTGGCCGCGAGACGGGCGCGGTCGAGCCAGGCCGGTTCGCCGAGCTGGTGGGCGCCCTGACAAAGTGCCGAGACGAGGGCCGCGTTGGTTTGTGTAATGAGCAGGCGGTCCAGCGGCGGCCGCGGGCGCTGCGCGCGGGCGACCAGCAGTCCGGCGTGTCCGGCCTCGCGGAGCGCTTCGACTTCAGACACAGGCACGCCGAGACGCCGGGCCACATCGGCGGGGCGGCGCTTTTCCACCGGCACATTGGCGCCGGCGAGCGAGGCCCAGGGATCGGCGCCGGGTGGCAGATTTCCACCCTCGCGGATGTCGTAAATCGCTTCCATCACCGCGGCGGCACGCCCCGCCCCGCGCCGCCACTCGTCGAGCGTCCACATGTAGAAGGCTCCCTCCCGCGGCGGCTCGCCGGGCTGCGGGCGGCTCTCGCAGTGCTCGCCATTATAAAAGGCGCCTTCGGGATGGCCGAGATCGCGGAGCGCGTAGTCGAGTGTGCGGCGCGCCACCGCAGCAAAGTCATCGCGGCCGGTCAGGCGATGGCCGAGCAGGAAACTCTCAGCCGCGAGCGCCTGGTCGTGCGCCGGCTTTTCGAAGTACGGGCGGAGCCAGGCCTCGTCCAGCGCATAGCGAAAAAACCCGCCCGCAAGGTGGTCGTGCAGCCCGCCGCGCGCGAGCCGGTCGAGCGTGGTTTCGATGACTTCACGCGTCTCGGCGGCACGGCGCTCACGCGGATCGGAGCGGGCGAGCCGGCGCGCCAGGAACCCGAGCCGGGCGGGAGCGGGGAATTTCGGCGACCGGCCGAATCCGCCGTGCACCGGGTCGAATTCACCGAGAATCCGGCCGTGCGCCCGGGCCAGCAGCGCATCGTCGGGAACGAATGAACTCGCGGCGTCCGGATCGCGGGGCGCGGCCAATTCCCCGAGCGCAAGGCCCGCCTGCCGTCGCAGGTGGGGCGCGTCGGTTTTCCACAGTGCGACAACGTGCCGGGCTTCGGACGGAAAGCTGCCGGCGCCGGTGTCCGTGAGCGAGAGCGAGTCCGCCACGCGGAGCGGCAGGCATTCCGGGGAAACCCAGAGGTTGAGCGGCCAGCCGGCGCGCTGCCCGGTGGTTTCCGCGAACCGCCGGAAAAACCTGTCAAGGTCGGGGCGCTCGAAGCGATCGACCTTGACGTTCACGCAGTGGGCGTTGAGCCAGGCCGCGGTGCGCGCGTCCCCGAATACTTCGCGATCCATCCGCGCCGTCCAGTGGCATGTGAAATACCCGATGGAAACAAAAACCGGCCGCCCGGTCCGCCCGGCTTCCGCGAACGCTTCCGGCCCCCAGGCCCGCCACGCCACAGGACTCCCCGCAAGGCTTCGCAAATAAACCGAGTCCTCCGCGGCCAGTCCGCCCAGGCGCCGCGCGGGCAGGTACGAGGACGGCTGCGGAGCCGGATCGCCGGCCGAGGCCGAACACGAGAACAAGAGCCAGCTCGCCTTGAGAAGAAGGAATCGATGATGCATCGCGCGAATGACGGTCGGGGATTGAGGAACAAACGGTGTCGGGATTTCACCACCGCAGATGGTCCGGCAGATGAAATGCCCCGCGTATCCACGTC
>CAZYHO010000288.1:0-3475 GCA_964647495.1 uncultured Akkermansia sp.
TATTCCAGGTCTGGGTCGAGCAGAATCCGGTAGTGGCCCTGCAGCAGTGGCGGAGCCTGAACCTGGAATTGAACCCGCCCTTGATGCCGGGCGCTGAACCACCGGTGTCGCGATTCACCAGCTATGTGCTCGGAATGGCCTTGTCCCATGCCGCGGAGACCAAAGGGCCGGACGCAGTGCTCGCTCTGATCGAACTTCAGACACCGCGGGAATTGAGCGCGATTGAAACCTGGCAATGGGAGCGCGCGGGTTTGGCCCGATACCCGGAAAGCCTCCTCCCGGTGTTGGAAAACAAACTGCCGTCCGAGAAGATGACCGCTTTGGTGGCTCAGTTGGCGCGTTCGGCGCCCCATCAAGCCGAGGCCATGAAGGCGGCGCTGCACAATCCGGCGCTGCGCGCGCTCAGCCAGCCGTCTGCCACGTCTCTCACTTTTGCAGGGATCATCGAAGCTCCGGCGGTGGACGCCGGCGCGGCGCCAGCGTTCGACGCACAGCCAGACTCGATCCGGATTTCCCTCGACGAACCGATTTCCCTGGGTCCGTGAGATGAAACGCGCCGCTCTCTTTCGCTTGTTGCAAAGTGCCCTCCTGGTGGCGGCGGGATGGGCTGGCTGGCACCTGGGCCAGGCGAAAACTGCTTCCATTACTTCTCCCGCCGCCACGGCACTTCGCCAGACGGAGCCAGTTTCACCGTCACCGCCGCTTGCGCCGGATGGCTGGTCGCGGCACGCCACTCCCAGGTTCGCGCGGCCCGATTTCGGGAACGACACGCTGGCCGGCCGCGCGCACGACGACCCGCAGACGGTGGTCGCGGAAGTGATGTCACGCCCCGCCGGTCCCGAGCGCAACGAGGCCATCGCCTCGCTGCTTAAAGGCTGGGTTGCGCGGGACCCGCTGGCAGCCGCCGAGTGGCTGGCCGCGCTCGCACCGTGGGAAACACCCGAGATGCCTTTCGCCTCGCTCGAGCCCGCCTTTGCCCAGGCTTCAGCGGAAGCCCGCACCAAAGGGCTGCTCGGATTCCTGGCTGCCAAAGTCAGCCCGGCCCTGCTGGATCTGGCGGCCGAAGGCCCGCTCCGGGAAGGCCGCGGCCAGCCGCCGGATCGCGGGATGGCAAATCACCTGCACGATCTCACCGACTCCCTCGCCATCTGGGCCGCGCGGGAGCCCGCCGCAGCGCTGGCCTGGGCCCGGGCACGGCCGACACCCGAAGCCCGCCGCTGGCTGCTGGGGGAAATGGTCGGAGCCCTGGCCAGGAACGGCGCAGCCGACCAGGCGATCGCTTTTTACAACACCGAAGACGACCTGCACGAGACCGGAGCGGTGCGGATGCTCGGCGAAAGCTGGGCCAGGGCCGATCCCGCCGCCGCGTTCACCTGGGCCGGAACCTTGCCTGATGCCGGGTTGCGCGATGTCTTTGTCTCCACCGCGCTGCGGACCATTTCCACCGGCCAGGCCCCGGCCATGCTGACCCTCACCGCCAGCGTGACAGATCCCGAAGAACGCCAGCAGTTGCGGGAAGCCCTCTTCGGAAAATCCTCGTGGAACCAGTCCGCGATCCGTGAATGGATCGAAACCGATCCCGCGCTGGACGATGAGGAACGTCGTTCGTGGCTGGCGAGACTGGAGAATCAGGAGCAGGCCGCCCAGGTCCGGAACCCTGGTTTTTTAGAGCCTCAAAAATGAACGCCCGGCGCCTCGCAGAACAGCAGAGCAGTAGTGGCATGAACGGCAAAGAGAAGGGGGCCGTCTGCCTCGCCACTCCGCACACCAGGATGCGACAAAGCAGAATGTGAGTGGGTGTCTCGAATGGGATGTTTGCCACAATCGACGCCCCGGCCGCCACGTCATTCACCTGAACCGGGGGCAATCCCGTTTGAACAAGAGCCTGGTACGCACACGATTTTCGCACCTATGAATGGAAACGTCCTGGTTCGTTCCGTCCACGCCCCGAAACGTCTTGTCCGTATGGCAAAGGCGTCCTATTTTGTCTTATGAGGACGCTGTCCGTCAAACTGCCGGAACCGCTCGCGGAGTTGCTGCTCGAAGAATCCCGCGCCAGACGCCGTTCGCGCTCCGAACTTGTGCGCGAGTCGCTGGAGGCGCGTCGAAGCGGGGGCAAGAACGGCGGAACCAGGCCGCTGACAATGGCGGAGGCGCTGGCCGATCTGCGCGGCACGGTCAGGGGCAGGCGCGATCTGGCCACCCACCCCAGGCATCTCGTGGGTTTGGGGAAGTGACCCTCGCACCCGCCACCACCATGACGCGCGTCCATGAACCGCCTGCCCGCCCGCTCGAAAAGGCAACTGCCTGGCGGTAATTCCTGCCCATGATATTGCACGATGAACCTGATCCGCTCGCTCGTAATCCTGTCGGTTGGACTTGCGGGATGCTCCGAGGAGTCGCCGAGGCCTGAGCAAAAGGCTCCAAAGCCCCGGAACCCGCAAGGCAAGACGCTATCCCGAGCCGCCCTCGGTGACCCCGGGATGCCAGGCGGGGCTCCGAGTGCTGAACGCATAAAGTCGCTCTTATCCCGGATGGCCGCTATCGGCGGAGGCTTCCAATTTCATAAACCCGAGGAAATTGCCGAAATTCTAAACGAAGCGGAGTTTTTGGAGGGTAGCGGAGGGTTCATTGCTAGTTATGAAAATTATCTCTCCGAGATTTCGGATATAGAGGCTTTGGTGGATGCTTTGGCTCCACTCAATGAAGCTCCTTGGAAAGCCAAATTTATGGAGCGCATTTTCTATCGTTCGAATTTGGTAACCCCGGAGCATTTGCTGGCGCTCGCAAGCGTTTGCAAAAGTGTCCGTGAACAGGAAATACTGGGTGAAGGCGCTTCGGTCAGAATTGGCAAGTCGCCTGCCGCGGACCAACTTGCACTCGCGCAGTCGTTCCTGGACGCCAGCACTAGCGACCACGTTTCGAAACCAATCGTGGGAGCATCTGTGAACGCCCTGATGTCCCAGCCTGTCGAAGGTTTGGAGACGTGGTTGCTGGGCCTTCCGCCCGAGGTCGCCGAGGCTGGTGACGCTGTTCTGTTGCGACATTATGCTGAGAAAGATCCGGAAACCGGGGCCGCCACGTTACAGAGAATTATCGATCTCGGACAGACTCCGAGGAGCCATGCAGCCGTAATGAGCTTCGGCAAAGCGTATGCGATGGCACATCCGCAACATGCCCTTGAATGGGCCAATCGACTGCCTGATTCATTTTCTCACGCCAGACTGCAAACGCTTGTATTTGCGTTTAGCCCGCTGGCAAAGGATAATCCGGCTCACGCTAAAGAGGTATTGCGGACCATTCTTGATCCTGCCGCGAAAAAGCGCCTGGAGGGTATTCTTACTCGAAACTAAAATGGCTTCGAACGAAGTGACGTCAACGAAACTCTTTGCTTCCTTCGCTGTCTTCTGTTGAAATCGCCCATACCCCGACATGAACATTTTCGACCGTTTTTTTCTTTTCTGCGTTCTGACCG
>CAZYHO010000288.1:3575-6495 GCA_964647495.1 uncultured Akkermansia sp.
TGACCGGAGCGGTGGCCGGCGCCGTGGAAACACCATTTTTCGACCGCGACTCCATTCGAGAGCATCTGGCCGAGGGACGGATCATCCAGACGGAAGAGGTCCGAACGGCCGATGACACCGTGTATGCCGACCGTCCCTATTGGTACAAACCCGGCCACCCGCTGGACCCCGCCGAGTCATCATCGATCCATACTTTGCCCGGTTTCAAAGCGGAACGCATTCTGACCGTGCCAGCCTCCGACGGTTCGCTCACCGCGCTGGCGGTGGATTCGCAGGGCCGGTTGCTGGCCGCGGCGCAGCATGAGGCGGGGATTTCCCGCATCACGCCAGCCCCGATCGACCAGCCCGAGGCCGAAACCAAAGTCGAAAAACTCGGCGGGGCCGCGGCACGGATCGGCTGGGCGCACGGCTTGCTGTATGCGTTCGACAGCCTCTACGTGGTCGTTTCCGAAGGCAACGATCGGAGAGCCACTGGCGTTCATCGTCTGCGTGATACGGACGGTGACGGTCAATTCGACGAGTCGCGCCTGCTTTTCGAACTCAAAGGCTCCGGGGAACACGGACCGCACAACCTGGTGGTCGGCCCGGACGGCGCGTCACTCTATTTGATGTGCGGCAACGGAACTCCGCTGGTGGACGGCATCGGGACGCGCCGGCCGGTGGCCACGCGCGGGCTGGATCGCCTGCAGCCGCCGGGATTCGAGAGTTCTTCACACACGCCCGCCGGCTGGGTGCTGCGCTTCGATCCCGACGGAGGTCATCGCGAATTGATTTGCAGCGGCTTGCGCAACAGCTACGACCTCGCCTTCAACCGGACCGGCGATCTCTTCACTTTCGATTCCGACATGGAATGGGATCTCGGCGCGCCCTGGTATCGCCCGACCCGCATCTGCCACCTGGTGAGCGGCGGCGAGTTCGGCTGGCGCGAGAACGGCTCCAACTGGCCGGAGCATGTCGAAGACAGCGTAGCGCCGGTGGTCAACATCGGCCCCGGATCGCCCACCGGGATCGTGTTCGGTTACGGCACGCGATTTCCCGCCAGGTATCAAGAGGCGCTCTTCGTCTGCGACTGGACCTTCGCCACCATTCACGCGGTGCATTTGCAACCGCACGGCGCGAGTTACCGCGCCGAGGTCGAGGAATTCGTCGGCGGCAGCGGTCTGCCGGTCACCGGCATCACCGTCGGCCAGGATGGGGCGTTGTATTTCGCGGTCGGCGGCCGGCGGCTCGGCTCGGCGGTGTATCGCGTGCGTTATCTCGGCGAAGAAATCACCCGGCCGGCCGAAACGCTCGAAGGCGTGGCGGAACTTCCTCCGCGGGAGCGCGAACGGCACGCGCAGCGCCGTGAACTGGAACGGTTTCATGGCGCGGTAAATTCCGAAGCGGTCGGCCGCTCGTGGCCGTCTCTCGGACACGCCGATCGCGCCCTGCGGTTCGCCGCCCGGGTCGCCGTTGAAACACAGCCCGTTTCCTCGTGGCGGGAAAAGGCGCTGGCCGAAGCCGATCTCGACACCTCCCTCACCGCCTTGCTGGCGCTGGCGAGGCAGGGAGAGACGGCCGATCTGCGCGCGGTCATCGGGCGCTTGAACGAACTGCCTTGGGACCGGGCGGCCGCGGATCGAAAACTGCGCGCACTGCGGGTTTATGAGTTGGCGCTGGGGCGAGGAGAGGACCGCCTCGGGGAATCCCGGGACGCCCTCCGCCGCCGCCTGCGGCCGCTGTTTCCCGATACGGACGCTCTGGTCACCCGGGAGTTATCGCGCCTGTTGTGTCACCTGGGTGACGTCACGGTCATCGACCCCGCGCTCGCGCTGATGGCCGCGGACACCGGCGGACGGCCCTTGCTGGGCTCGGGCTATTTCGTGCGCAATCCCAAATACGGCGCCGCGGTCCGCGACATGCTGGAATCCGCGCCGCTCATGGACCGCATGCACCACGCGCAGATGCTGCTCTGGATCGAGGACGGCTGGACCACGGCCCGGCGCCGCCGGTATTTCGAGTCGATCGCCGATGCGATGGCGAACTCCAAGGGCGGGCACCAATACCTCGAATTCTGGGAACGCATCCGCGAGACCGCGCTCGAACGGATTCCCGAAGCGGAGCGCGAGCCTTTCGAGGCCCTCAACGCGGCGCCCCCGCCGTTGTGGGCGGAAGGACTGCCCACGCCCGAAGGGCCCGGTCGCGAGTGGTCGTTGGAGGAAACGCTCAAAGTGGTGGGGCGGGGACTGGTGGGCCGCGACCTCGAACGCGGCCGCCGCATGTATGCCGCGGCGGCTTGCGCGCTGTGCCATCGGTTCAACGGCGAGGGCGGCGCCATCGGCCCGGACCTGTCTTCGATCGGCCAGCGCTTCACCCTGCGCGATATTCTCGATGCCACCCTCCATCCCAGCAAAGCCATCTCCGATCAGTATCAGATGATGACCCTGGAACTGGCCGACGGGACGACGCTTTCCGGCCGTCTGGTTTCGCGCGACGAAACGAGCACCCGCATCGCCACCCATCTCATGCGTCCCGGCCAATCCACCACCGTGCCCAACGATACCATCCGCCACCTCCGCGCCGAACCCGTCTCCACCATGCCTCCAGGCCTGCTGAACCCGCTCAACGAGGACGAACTCCTCGACCTTCTCGCTTATCTCGTCGCGGATCACGACGGAGAACGGTAAGGGCGGAAACTGGACGGAAGAAAGGGAGCAAAAGGTGGTGGACATGGAACCTTCTATTCCCCGCTGCGCGAAAGATGAAACGGACATGAATCGCAGACGTGCGTCTCGGGTAGGGCGGCGCGTCCCGCCCGCCGTATCCGGCGTCTCGCCGGATACATCGTGCGTCTCGCACCGTGTCGCACACACGTTTGTCGCTACAAGGAGCGGGACGCTCGATGGACGGGGCGGGACGCCCCGTCCGGCGGGCGGGACGC
>CAZYHO010000289.1:0-6495 GCA_964647495.1 uncultured Akkermansia sp.
GAACCGTGAACCGTGAACCGTGAACCGTGAACCGTGAACCGTGAACCGTGCCCCCGACAGATCGCCTTGCGGGGGGCGGCCGGGTGGCCACAGTGGACGTTTCTTGCCCCCTGATTTTGATGCAGCCGTTTCTTCTCGCGATTTTTCTTATTGGGTATGTGTTGCTGGCCACGCTGGGGGCGTGGACGCGGCTGGCGTTTCAATGGCCGGCCTATCTGGTGCTGGCGGTGGGCGGGGTGCTGGCGCTGGTGAGGCTGCGGAAAGGGTTCAAGTTTTCGCCGAGCGCGCTGTGCTTGCTGTCGGCGGGGCTGTTTGCCGTGTACTGCGCCGTGCGGGCGTGGGTATCGCCGGTCGAGTACCTGGCGCGGCAGGACCTGCTGCCGCTGGCGGCGTGCTTGATCGGGTACACGCTGTTTGCGCTGCACGTCGAGCACCCGAAGTACCGGCGGTGGTTCGCGATGGTGCTTGGCGTGCTGGTGCTGGCGAATTTTGCGATTGGCGTGTACCAGGCGCAGTACGACCATAAGTGGTCGCCGTACCACTGGCTGGGATACATGCGCACGGTGAAATCGGCGAACGCGGGCGGTTTTTTTCACAGCGAGAACCACCTGGCGGGATTCCTGGAGGGCAGCTTGTATTTCCTGGGGGCGTTCGCGTTGTTCGCGCGGATCAAGCTGGTGTGGCGGATGGTGGCGCTGTTCGTCCTTATGCTCGGGCTTGTGGTGCTGGCGATGACGTATTCGCGTGCGGGGATTGCGAGCGCGGGGGTCGGGCTGGCGGCCTTCGGTATTTTGAGCCTGTGGTTATTCGGGAAGTTCCTCGGGCCTCAGTTCTGGAAATATCTGCTGGCGTTCGGCGCGCTCTTCGTGCTGCTCGGGGCGTTCCTTGTGTTTTTGTGCCGCGATTTTCTGACGGCCTCGTACCGGCACAGCGGCGGGGTATTCGGGGACGGCCAGTTTCGGCTGGCATACACGGAACTGGCGGTGAAACAATGGAAGACGGAACCGGTCTGGGGCACCGGAGCGCGCACGTTCGGGATCTACGCCCGGGAGTTCACGACCGGCGACGATGACTGGAACGGCGCGCAGGCGGTGGATCCGGATATCGCGCACAACGACTATGCGCAATTGCTCGGCGACTACGGGGGCGTGGGATTCGCGCTCGGGATGTTCCTGCTGCTGGCGCACCTCGGCAACGGGCTGCGTTTTCTGGCGTGGTACCGCAACGTCCGGTTCGAGCGCACCGGTGACCTCTTCAGCAACAGCCTGGCGCTGGCCTTGGGCGCGGTCGCCGCCCTTTTCGCGTACATGGCGCACAGCGTCATTGATTTTAACCTGCACATCCCGGCCAACGCGCTGCTCGTGGCCGCGATCTTCGGTGTGCTCGCCAATCCGGGATTCGAGGCCGACGCCCGCAGGCACCTGCGCCTGCCCGGCCTCAAGACGATTCTCACCGTGCTTGCCGCCGTCGGCGCCGTCTGGACATTGTGGCTCGGGTGGCGCGCTGCCCCCGCCGAGGTGGCATACGAGCACGGAGTGACGCGGACGGCGGTGCGCGACTACCTCGGCGCCCTGCCGCTGCACGGCCGCGCGGCCGACCTCGATCCCGGGCACTTCCCGAATTTCATGGCCTACGGCACGGCGTACGTCGGGCTGGCGGATGAAGAGGATGTCCCGGCGCTGGCGGTTTCATGGCGCGAAAAGGCGGTCGATCAATTCCGCGTCGCCGTGGCGCTGAGCCCGCGGGATGCGGTAGCGCACGTCAATCTGGCCGAGCAACTCAGCCAGTCGGGACGGGATCGCGCCGAGGAGGCGGAAGAACATTACCTCGAGGCGATCAAGCGGGCGCCGGCGCTCGTCGTGCTCCGCGGCCGCTATGGTTTTCACCTGCTCCGCCACGGCCAGGCGGACAAGGCCGCCGATGTGTGGGAGGAGACATTCCAACGCAAATGGTACGATGCCGACTCGCTGGTGGCCCGGCGCCTGCTCGCCAAAATCCGCGAGGCCCAGCAACCCTCGCCTCCGCCCGTCCCGCCGGCGACCGACACGCCGCCCGCCCCGTTGCCGGCCCCGGTCCCGGCGCCGGACACGCCCGTGCTCCCCGTCCCGGTTCCCTCCGAAACCGCGGTCCCGCCCCCGGATCAGCCCCCCCCGACGCCCGATCCCGTCCAGACTCCGCCAAAACCCGAAACACCAACGGATCCGGAACCGCAGCCGGATGAGCCAGGCCGCGGACTGCTCTCGCTTCCCGATCCGCCGTGAGACGCCACCATGCCCGGTCCGGGGCAACGCGGGAAAGCTCCACCACCTGTGCCCTCAGCCCATGACTTGCTCGCGCGGGACGCCGCGCAGCTCGAAGACGCGCAGGATGGTTTCCTCGATGAGGTTGTTCGGGCAACTGGCGCCGGCGGTCACGCCGATGACGATGTTTTCGCGGCTGAGGAGTTTTTCGGCGTAGGTTGCCTTTTCCGCCCTGGCGTGCAGGTCGTAGTGGATGATTTCCGCGACGGAGGTGAGGCACTCGTGATCGCGAATGAAGAAGGTGGGGAGTTTCTCCTCGCCGATCTCGACGAGGTGGGAGGTGTTCGAGCTGTTGTATCCGCCGACGACGAGCAGGAGGTCGGGCGGCCGGCGCAGCAGGTCGAACAACGCGTCCTGGCGCTCCTGCGTGGCGCCGCAAATGGTATCGAAGAACACGAAATTTTTCTTCGCGGCATCCGGCCCGTCGCGATCGGCCACGGCGGCGGCGATGCGTCGCTGCATTTCCTCGGTCTCGCTCTTGAGCATGGTCGTCTGGTTCGCCACGCCGACGCGTTCGAGGTGGAGGTCCGGGTCGAAGCCGGCCGAGTGCGCGCCGGCGAATTTTTTCAGGAACGCCTGCTTGTCGCCACCGCGGCGGATGTACTCGCAGACGTAATCGCAGTCATCGAGCGTGAGGATGACGAGGTAGTGGCCGGAATCGTCCGGTCCGGTGGCGCGGGACGAGGTGGCGCGGGTTTCCTCGTGGGCGGCCTTGCCGTGGATGATCGAGGTGAAGCCGGTCTTGGCGTATTCGCGGACGCGGCGCCAGACGCTCATGACGTCGCCGCATGTGGTGTCCACGACCGGGCATCCTTGTTCTTCGATCTGGCGCATGGTGCGCGTCTCGGCGCCGAAGGCGGGCACGATGACCACGTCGTCGGGACCGAGCTGGCGGATGCGCTCCTCGGGCACCGGGTTCGGGAGAAATTCGACGCCCATTTCGCGGAGCTGGCGGTTGACCTCGGGGTTGTGGATGATTTCCCCGATGAGCCACAGCTTCTTGTCGGCAAACACCTTGCGCGCCGCGTACGCCAGGTCGATCGCGCGCTCCACGCCGTAGCAGAACCCGAACTGGCGCGCCAGCCGCACTGTGGTCGACCCGATGGTCAACTCGCCGCCGGCCTGGCGCACGCGGTCGACCAGCGGGCTGCGGTAATGCGATTCGACCTGCGCCTGCACGAGCGCCATCACGTCCGGCGTGCGCACATTCACCCGCTTCGGCCTGGAGGAGGGTGGAGACTGTGTGGCCGGGGTCATGGTGTGGCGGCGCGGTCGGGTGAGCGGGCTCGGGATGCCTGGGCGGGGCGGCCCGGTGGGCCGGTTACTCGAGCTGGCCTGACCCGCAGTGGAGGAAAATCTGGCTGCTGTTGAGCATGCTGGCCGGCCATTCCAGTGTCGGGCGTTCGTCCGGCTGGCTCACGGTGGAGGCGTATCTGGCGTCGAGCGGCTGGGAGGCGGCGATGTGGATCGGCGTGCCGGGGCGCACGAGGTTGAAGAATTTCGACGACACTTTCCACGGCAGCCGCACGCAGCCGTGTGACGCGGGGTACGGGTGAATCCAGCCGCCGTGGAAGCCGTAGGCGGGTTTGAATTCGACCCAGTTCGGCATCGGATACCCGGCGCCGGGGTTCGAGATGCGGCGTTTGTTCGCGATCTTGCTCGTCACGCGAAAGTTTCCTTTGGGCGTCGGATCGGAGGCGGTGCCGACACAACAGGCGGTCACCAGCAGCATGCGGTCTCCTTCCGTCACGTACACGCGCTGCGTGCCAGTGCTCACATACACTTTGACCGCCGCCGGATTTTGAGGCCGCTTCGCAGGCACGTCGTAATGCCCGCCCTGGACAGCGGCGGTGGTCGCGGGTTTTTTGGTGGCGCACTGCGTGAGCCCGGCCGCCAGGACCACCAGCGCCGCGGCGCGCAGGATCAGATGAGCAATTCGTGAATCAGACATGATCGGCCACCCATGGCCCAGAACCGCCGCGCTCTCAACCGGCATTTATATTTCACGGTTCACGGTTCACGGTTCACGGCTCTCACAAATGAATCGGTGCCGACTCCGTCCATCCTGCCTGGCCAACGCGCTCACGCGCTCCACCGTCGAAATCAAATCCTGACTCGCATGCCCAGCTCGACGACGCGGTTTTCGGGCAGTTTGAAATAACCTGATGGTGGTTGGGCGACTTTGGTGAGGAAGGCGAAGAGGTGTTCGCGCCAGGAGGCCATGCCGGGCTGGCGGGACGGCACGATCGTTTCGCGGCCGAGAAAGAAGGTCGCCTCGTTGGCATCGCACGCGAAGTCGTGCTGTGAGCGCGCGCGCCGGAGGAGCTGGGGCACGTCGGGCTCTTGCATGAAGCCGTAGTGGCCGGTGATCCGGAAGACGCCATCGCCCAGCGGTTCGATCTCGACCTGGTCTTCGCGGGCGACGTACGGGACGTTGTCGGTTTCGAGCGTGAGGAAGATCACGCGTTCGTGCATGACCTTGTTGTGTTTGAGATTGTGGAGCAGCGCGATCGGTGTGCGGCCGCGGCTTCCGGACATGAAGACGGCGGTGCCGGGCACGCGCACCGGCTGTTTTCCGCAGGCGAGGCTGGCCAGGAAGTCTTCCTGTGAGAGCGCGCTTGCCTCCTGTTCCTTCAAGATGAGCCGGCGGCCTTTGCGCCACGTCGTCATCACGGTGAAAAGCAGCGCGCCCATCACGAGCGGGAACCACCCGCCGGCCGGGATCTTGCTCATGTTGGCGCCGAAAAACGCCAGCTCGACCGCCAGCGCCACCGCCACCAGCGGCAGGACGCGCCCGAGCCCCCAGCCCCATTGCCTGCGCGCGGCGAAATAAAGCAGCACCGTCGTCACGATCATCGTCATCGTCACCGCAATGCCGTAGGCCGCCGCCAGCGCCTTCGAGTTCTTGAACCCCAGCACGAGCCCGATACTCGCCAGCATGAGCGCCCAGTTCACGAGCGGCACGTAGATCTGCCCGCGGGTGTGCGCCGATGTGTGGCGGATGCTCACGCGCGGCAGGCACCCGATCTGGTTCGCCTGAAGCGTCAGCGAGTACACCCCGCTGATCAGCGCCTGCGAGGCGATCACCGCCGACACGGTGGCCAGCACCACCAGTGGCAGCCGCGCCCCGTCCGGCGCCATCATGAAAAACGGACTGAACTCCGGATCCGCAGGAGCCCCGGGGTGCGCAAGCAGCCAGGCCGCCTGTCCGAAGTAATTCAGCAGCAGCGCGGGCAGCACGATCCAGATCCACGCCAGCCGGATCGGTTTCGCTCCGAAATGGCCGAGATCCGCGTAGATCGATTCCGCTCCGGTGACGACCAGCACCACCGAACCCAGCACCAGATACCCGTGCCATCCGGAATCCAGAAAGAAGTCGATCGCGCACCAGGGGCTCAGCGCGAACAGCACTTCGGGCTGGCGGACGATGTGGGCCAGCCCGAGCGCCGCGAGCACCGCGAACCACACCACCATCACCGGCCCGAAAACCCGGCCGACCTTGTCGGTGCCCAGCCGCTGAAACGAAAAAAGCGCCGCCAGAATCACCACCGTGATCGCGATGACCATTTTCTGGTCCAGCCCGGCGGCCGTTTTCAGCCCTTCGACCGCGCTGAGCACGGAGATGGCCGGCGTGATCATGCCGTCGCCGTACAACAACGCCGCCCCGCACACCCCGGCCAGCAGCAGCCCCGGCGCCACGCCCGGCCGCGCTCCGCCGATCGCCAGCGACAGCAGAGCGAGCACGCCGCCCTCCCCGTTCCGGTCCGCTCGCAACACGAACACCATGTACTTGCCGGCCACCACGAGCACCAGAGCCCAGAAAATCAGCGACAATACGCCGAGGACATGGTTCGCGCTGACCGTCACCGCATGCACGTTGTGTCCCACATCGAAGCACTCCTTCAGCGCGTAAAGCGGGCTGGTCCCGATGTCGCCGAAGACGACACCCAGCGCGCCGACCATGAGCGCCCGCCTGCCGGGCCGGTCATCGGATTCAGTACTGGCCATGGTCAATCGCTTCGGCGTGTTACCTGTTAATCTCAAATCTCAAATTTCAAATCCCACTCGACGCGATGCGTGAGCATTTCGTCCCGGTCGAAATCGAACCAGGCCCGGAAAGTGCGCCCGGCGAGCGTGGGCCCCAGCCAGTGCCGGTCGTCGGCCCACATTTCATCGTACGGGAGCGCGTCGAGTG
>CAZYHO010000290.1:0-6468 GCA_964647495.1 uncultured Akkermansia sp.
CAAAAATCCGCCATGCCTTCAGGGTGGCCTTTGCCGGGACCTCTTCATTATTCCTTCCCTCAAACGTACAAACTCCAGTCCTGAGGCGATGCCCCAGGCTGAAATAGAACCGGGCCGTTGGCCTTGCTGCAGGGGTGGGGACAGACCCCCTCGTGCGATCCAGGGTTGCTGCTCCCATTCGGGAGCAAGTGGCGGAGGGGGCGATGCAAATTTGCGAACCAGCTTCGGCGTTCAGCTTATCGCGGGGGTGCCGTTGCCGCAATATCAGCTTGCCCCATTCGTCGCAGAGCCGTTCCATTTTACATGGCGGTCAAGCGGCTTCGGCGGCGACTGCCAGACGAACGGCGAGGGCGGTGCGTCCTCCATGCGCCATCCGATTTGCAAGGTGCTCGAATGGCAGGAACGCTTGAACGGCGACAAGGGGCTGACGAAGGTGCAAATCGGTGAAGCCGAGGGGCTTAGCAAGGCTCGCATCACGCCAATGTTCAGCTTGCTCACGCTGCCCGAGGAGGCGCAGCAATACCTGGCTTCCCTCACGTCGCCCGCCTTGATCAAGTCCTTTACCATCCGCCGATTGCTGGCCGTGGCCAAGCTGCCCCCGGCCCGGCAGAGCGAGGTTTTCGAGGGGATGAAGGCCGGAGCGGAAAGACGCGCCGGTTGAAACCGGCACGATCTTGTTGCGCGAATGTGCTTGCGGGCTGGCATCATATGCTGGCCCGCGAGCCGTCGCGGGCCGGGTTGATTTGTTCCATTTGTTCCAGAAAGGCGTGAGCCTGTTTGGTAAAAACGTAGCGGACGGATTTGGTGGCCCCGCGTCGCTCAATCCACCCTTCCTTTTCCAGTGCCACCAACCGCCGGTAGGCGGTCGTGCGGGAGACGCCCCAAAATTCCGTCGCATCGCGCGGCGCGACATCACCGAGCCGGGCATATCGCCGGAAAAGGGCAACATCCTCCTTCGGCAGTGAAGCCGTTCCCCGCGCACCCGTTTCCTGCGAGGAATCCTCGCCAGCCTGAGCGGGTCCTTCTCCGCCCGTCTCCTCGGCAATGCCCTGCTTCCGCGCCAACGAAATCACGACGGCCTTGTAGAACAGCGCACCGATCCGCCGGAGCCGTTCCTCCCGGCTCAAGGCTTCATATTCGTGTGGAGCCAAGCGCGGCATTTCGGGAGTTTCCCACAACGCACGCGCCTTCCCGCACCCATTCGGGTGCAACATCACGAGGTTTCACAGGGCTCGCACCTGAGCAGCGGACCCTCAGCACGCTTCAACACTTCTCAGTCCAGTTCAGTTTCTTCTTCGTTCGCACGGACCACAATTTCCGTCACCACGGCAGAGCCTTCCGGCGCGAGGGGCGCATAACGGGATGGAAGCACGGGGACCCATGCCAATGAGAGATCGTCCAAGGCTTTCTCCAGCGGCTCTAACCGCTTGCCACGGATCTCCACCGTGTCGGTAGGGAAACTCAGGGTAAGCAGCTCTTTCCCATCGTCGGTGTCCTCCAGGTGGCCGCGAAAAAAGTGGAAATACGGGAACACGAATTTGCCCTTGTCCTCCGTGATTACCCTGATCGTTTGGGTTCCTTCTTCGCGGTGCCAGCATTTGTCGGGGCATGCTCCCGAGTGTTCCGCCGGGTCCAGGGCGCTGGGGGGACTCGGCCCGAGGAGGACAGCCGACCAGTGAGCCGAGGCCGTGGGCGGGCGGCTGGAGTCGGGGGTGCGCCCAAGCGCACGGTTGGGCACAGGGTAAACCGCGGGCAAATCGGCAACTTTAAGCCCTCGTGCGTGCGCTATACGCTCACGATCATGGCAGTGGGACGCTCTACGCGATGTGGGAAGGGGGCGGGCGAGGTCGCGCGCCGCTGGCAGCCGGTGATGGAGGCAGATAGCCCCGGCTCAACGGAAGCTGTCTCGGTGGGGCTTTCACCAGGCGTTCGCCGATTCCCTTCCGACTCGCAACTGTAGGAAATCGCGGAACAAACCGCCACCAACTCGCCCTGCACATTTCACATGCAGAGCCAGCCTCAAAGCCGCGTATGACGGGCTGGTGTCGGCTGGCCTGCTGGTGGATGACGATTCGCGGCACCTGCGGCGGGAAGTGCTTCGGCTTGAGGTCGATTCGAAGGCTCCGAGGGTGGAGATCGTGGTTGAGCGGGCGGCTTGACGGCAGAGTGCATCAAATTTGTTGCATTTGATCGAAACCGCATCAGATTTGGTGCGAGCGATGAGCAAAGCCGACAAAGCCCTGCAAAAAATCCTGAGAGCAGGAAGCGAGAAGAACGTCACCTTTGACGAACTCACCACCGTGCTGAGCCGGGAAGGCTTTGTTCACGACGGTAGCAAGGGGAGCCATCAGGTATGGCGGCACCCTGATGGCCGCAAAATCACGCTGACCCGGCACGGCAACACCATCAAGCCGATCTACGTCAAAACCGCCCGCCAACTCTTGAAAGGAGAAAAGCCATGAACACGCCAAAATATCCCACCCGCATCTACTGGAGCGAAGACGACGACGCCTTCGTAGCCGAAGTTCCCGCCTTGCCTGGTTGCGTCAGCCACGGTGATACCCTGGCTGAGGCCGCCGCCAACGTGCAGGAAGCCATTGCCCTTTGGCTGGAGAGTGCGGAGCGGCATGGTGACGACATCCCGGAGCCTGACCCGGTGCGTGAACGCCTGAGCGAGATCGGGCCGCTCTTGAACGTCTCAGAACTGGCCCGCCGGTCCGGCATTAATCGTGCGACGCTGGCGTCCAAGCTGCGGCGCAAGTCTCAATTCACGCCAGCAGAGTCCTCTGCGCTGCGCAAGGTGTTGGAAGAGGTGTGAAACTGTGCCAACCATTTAGAAATATTTCTGGCAGCCTTGCTCTTTCCATCGCAGCGGACTACTGCAATGCAGTGAAACATGCAGGATTGGACAGGCAGCCACGCTAATTGCAGAAGACCCGATTTTCTTCGTCCGTAGCTCGAACCACGATTTCCGTCACCACGGCGGAGCCCTCCGGCGCCAGGGGCGCATAACGGGATGGAAGCACGCGGACCCATGCCAATGAGAGATCGTCCAAGGCTTTCGCCATCTGCTCCAGCCGCTTGCCCCGGATTTCCACCGTGTCGGAAGGGAAACGCAGGGTGAGCAGTTCTTTCCCGTCGTCGGTGTCCTCCAGATGGCCGCGAACGAAGTGGAAATACGGGAATACGAATGTGCCCTTGTCCTCCGTTATCACCCGGATCGTTTGGGTTCCTTCCTCGCGGTGCCAGCATTTGCCGGGGCGTGCTCCCGAGCGTTCCGCCGGGGTCCGATTCATTGGCGTCTGATGATTTTATCATGGCTTCATGGATGGGGTGATTTGTTTCTGGCGGCGCATGGCCCGCTTGCGAAGGCCCTTGAATGCCCGAAACCGCCGGGCGACCTCCGCCACCAACGCTTTCAGCGTCCGATGGCTTTGGGATTGCCGGTTGCGGCGGGCGGCGACGGCGGTCTTGGCATTGACCTTGAGTTGCAGCCGGTCCTATGAACCATCTCAATCGATTCTCGCACAGCTTGCGCGAGAAATTAGCCCTGAGTTCGCATCAGCCACTCGGGGATCGACCGGGGATCCGAACTTTTTGGAACGAACCACCTTGTTCGCCGCGATTTGAGCCAGATTTCCGGAAAATGCCCCCCAATAGGAGCTGAAAAATTCGAAAATCCACTTGGTAGGGTGGCGGAGGGGGTGGGATTCGAACCCACGGTGGGTTTCCCCACGGCGGTTTTCAAGACCGCTGCCATAGACCACTCGACCACCCCTCCGGAGGCGCGGCGGCGCAGGGAAACGTGTAAGCGAAGGGAGGGGAAAGATCAACCGTGGAAAGATTCCTGGAATTTTCCGCTATCGCGGCGCGGTGCGGGCGGGCAAGATGGGGGCGTATGACGCCCTTGCTGGCCAAGACGTTTTCGATCGAGAGCCGGGAGCTGTGGCACCAGCTTCGGCAGGCGTATTTGCAGGAGGAGCTGTTGCGGCCGGTGTTCGTGTGGGGGATGGGGCTGTCCACGGTGCTGCTGCTGGTGTCGCTGATGATGCGGGACGACCGGCTGAAGACGCTTTCGCTGGTGTGGCTGGGAGCGGCGGGCCTGGCGGTGATCCCGTACCTCCGGGTGCGGGAAGCGGCAGAGGCGATGGCCGGTCCGAAGGCGTCGCCGCCGGCGAAAGTGAAGCGACTGCGGCACGAATCACGCTGGGTATTTCTGACGGTGGGCGGGCTGGCGCTTGGCACGGCGCTGTGGGGGGCGCGCACACGGTTCGGCGGCGTGCTGACGATCGCCTCGCTGCTCGGCGGCGCGGGAGCCACGGCCACCGGGCTCTGGCTGGAGGCGAACGACACGGGAGCGATGCATTTTTCCCCGCGCAAAGTGGCCGGAGTACCCGCGGCCGGAGTCGAGGCGCCACCGCGACGGGCGGCGCCTCACGAGCGCAGCGGGCAAGGGCTGGAATCGGAAGGGAGAGCGCGGGAAGAAGGAGCTTAAATTCAGTAAATTTGCAATTTTGCTGGAAATTACGGATAAACTTATTATCTCTCTGCGCGTGCCCAGCCAAACCGGCGGGGCGCAATCAACCATCGACCACCCACACTCGACCATGAAACATACCGCACTGCTCCTCCTCGCCACAACGATCGCCGGCATGGCGCTGAGCGCCTGCAAGTCCAAGAATCCGCCCCCGCCACCACCCGTTCCCCAGCCGTCCGGTGGCTATTACTCCGGCAAGTAAGCCTGGATCCGGCATCGGATCGGGGTTTCAACGTGTGAGCGGCGCGGTTCTTATCCGCTCCGCTCATTTTTTTCGGGGAGGAGATCAGGGGGCAGGACCAACGCGGTGGCGCACTTGGCTCCGCGTTGCCGCCTGCCACACCTGAAGGCGGGACTCCAACTCAACGGTGATCGGGGGGCACGCTGACGTGCGGGTTGTCGCGGAGGGAAAAGCGCCACGGGCGATCGGCGGCCTGGCGGATGCCGATCCGGCCATCGGCCACGAGATCGATGGCGATGTCATCCGGGCGCGGGAGCAGGCCGCGGGAAACGCGCGCGCATTTCGGACGCCGGCCGTGGAGAGCGAGGGGGTGGCCGTGGTCGTCGCGGGTCACGGCCAGGGCGCGGCCGAGTTTGCCGGGGCCTGAACAGAGATCTTCCGGCCGGGAGCGGCCGCGCCGCGTCCGCATGGCGGCCAGCCCGATGGTCGGCTCGAGCGCGCGGAAGAGGATAAGGCCGTCCTCGCCTCCGCCTTTGACCAGCACATTGAGCAGCCAGTACATGCCGTAGTTTAAATACACGTAGGCCGCCCCGGGCGGATGGTGCGCGACGAATGCCCGCGCCGACGGCCGCGTCATCGTGTGGCAGGCGGGGTCGCCATCCGCCGCGTACGCCTCGACCTCGACGATTTTCCCTCCACACCCGTCCCACACCAGGGTGCACCCGATCATGTCCCGCGCCACGGTCAGCAGCGGACGTTCAAAGAAGGAGCGGGGGAGAAGGTGATTGGTGGAGTGGATGGGCATAAGGGACGTTAGGGACACGAGGGCCTGGTGGGACAAGGGTTTCGTGTAGCCTGGGAGGAGGGGAGGTGCCGGACCAAAAAGTTAAGAAATCTTTAGTTTTGTGCGCAGGGTGACAGACGAATTACGAGTCGGCAGCCCGCAATTCGTCTGTCACCCTGCGGTGGTCGCGACCGCTCTTGAGAATTGATCGCAACATGTTTTTTGGTTGCAGGTGGCAAATCGGGGGCGGCTCGGGAAGGGCGCCAATTTTCCCTTGCGGCGGGGAGAGAGGGCACTAAGGTGCGTTTTCTCCGGGCGTTGAAAGGCCTGGATCGTTTTTTGGTTGAGGAGCGGTAGCTCAGTTGGTTAGAGCGCAGCCCTGTCACGGCTGAGGTCGCGGGTTCGAGCCCCGTCCGCTCCGCCAGAGAACGATCACTCGTTCCACCGGGCGGCGTATTTCCCGATCATGTCGTATTCGACGTTGACGAGGTCGCCCGGGCGTCGCGATCGCAGGTTGGTGACGGCGGCGGTGTGCGGGATGATCCAGCAGACCACGCTGTGGGCGGTGATTTCCGCGATGGTCAGGCTGATGCCGTCAAGGGCGATGGATCCGCGCGGGATGACCGAGCGGCGGTAATCCGTGGCGAGGGCGACTTCGAGCCGGCGGTCCTGCCCTTGGGGCGAGCAGTCGAGGACTTCCGCGACGGTGTCGATGTGGCCCTGGACGAAGTGGCCGGAGAAGCGGTCGCCGGCGCGCAAGGCGCGTTCGAGGTTGACGAGGGCGCCTGGGGTGAGGCGGCCGAGGTTCGTGACACGCAGGGTTTCCGCGAGGAGGTCGAACCGCACGGTGCCGCCATCCGCGGCGGGATCGGCGGCGGTCACGGTGAGGCAACAACCGTTGACGGCCACGCTTTCACCGACGTGCAGGCCGGCGGCGAAAGGCACGTCGCGCAGGACGAGGCGGCC
>CAZYHO010000291.1:0-3789 GCA_964647495.1 uncultured Akkermansia sp.
ATCCCGACACCGCCCCCGACCATCCCGCTGGTCCCGCTGACCACACAAATACCCCGGCGAGTACGCCTCACCAGGCTTCGCCATCTGCCCCAACGCCCGATACGGTGCTCTCCGTGCACAAACTGTAAAACGCCGACGGCACCGAACAACACGACGTCAATCCATGGCTCATCACCATGACTCCCAGCGTCATCAATAGAGTGGACAGTTTCATAAATATCAAAACCGTGAAAAGTGTGGAATATTTAAAATTATTAGTAAATCCAAATGTTCCCCCAATCCTCCGAGTTCACGGTTCACGGGGCATAAGCCCCCATAGGCCCATCCACCACTTTTTTCCCGATCCCGCGATTTTCCTCGCCCACGAACCGGTCAGCGCCACCCCGCCCGACGCCGCCTACCGCTACCGCAAATTCGCGCAGCGCAACAAGACTGCCCTCCGCGCCGCCGCTCAGCTCGATTCCTCGTTCGCCACGCAACCGGATCGCCAGGCCACCCTGTGCGCCGTCCTCGGCAAAACCTGCGAAGACCTCGGCCTCCCACAGAAAGCGATCCCCTTCCAGGAAAAAGCGCGCGATTATTTCCTGAACTCCCGCGCTCCCGGCGATGCCGACGCTCTCGCCGCGATGCGGGGTCTGGGGCGTTCATATTACCACGCGGACCGCCGAAAAGAGGCGCTCGCATTGCGCGAGGCAATACTCGCCATGTCCCGCCGGACGCTCGGCCCGCAACACAAGGAACCGTCGCCTTGATGATCACGCTGGCCTTGGTGTACAGCGCCGAGCACCTCGGCCCCAAAGCACCTCCTCGCCGAGCAAGCGGTTACCCTCGCCCCCCGACTGCCAGGCAAGGAACCCGCCATCGAAGCCGTGAAGGCCCTCGCCGAAATCTACTGGGCCGAAAGCCGGGATGACGACGCCCTCCGCATCGAATCCGAAATCGAAGCGCTCGCCAAACGCAAATAGCCACGGACACGGCAGCGGTCGCCCCCGTGCCCAATGACGGCTTCCCTCCACGGAAGCCCCGCATCGCAATCTGCATCGCCGTGACAGCCACCTTCATGCCCGGAAGTACGCACAATATTAAGATTTCCTGAATATCGCCATCCCCGGAAGATCGCCACCCGCCAATAGATCGACTGTCACCCTATGCGTGCCCATAAATCGTCTGTCGCCCTATGCACGCCCCGCCCCGCGATCGGGCCGGAACCCGTCGGCCGGACCCATCTGCCCGCGGACGGTGCCTCGCGCCGGGTTGCCCTCACGCCACCGCTGCCGACCCCAACCACTGGCGCGGGCTGCGAGGCGATGCCCGGGCGGCACGCGCCTCAACCATTAAGATATCCTGAATATCGGCATCGCCGGAAGATCGCGACCTGCCAATAGATTGACTGTCCCTCTATGGTTTATCGGATCTCCTGATCGGGGGCGGCGGGCTACTGGCGGCGCTGGATGCGATCGCTGGCGTCGTCGAGGGCGCGGCGTTCGTCGGTTGTGAGGCTATGGAGGCCCTGGGCGGCGACTTTATCGAGGAGGCGGTCGATTTCGGGTTCGAGGGTGGGGAGGCTGCGGGGGGCGGGGCGTCGATCCCCATCGCTCTCGGAGCGATTACTGGAGCGGCGCGTGAACCGGATGACGGGGAGGTTGAGCCACTGCAGCCCGTACGCGGCGCCCATGCATTTAAGCGTGACCGCACAGGCGACGCACAGTGTGGCGAGCTGGACCAGTGCGACCCCGTCACGCTGTGCGAGGGCGCTGAGCGCCGAAATCGCGAGCAGGATGATGGCGACCCACTTGGCAGTGAGCAGCCCGAACAGCATCGCCGCCCCTGGCTGCATGATGGCGAACGCGAGAAAAATACCGAACCCGATCAGTCCGGATCCGACAAGATAGCCCCCGGGGATGAGCAGCGTGACCGCGACCAGCGCGCCGGCCACCCAGCCGGCGAATTTCAGCATCCCGCGCTTCCCAAGGACCCGCTCGACCTCACGCCCGAAAAACAGGAGCAACAGCATCGAGATCGCAAACCAGAGGCTCGGAATATTGTACAGCGGCCACGTCAAGACGCGCCAGACTTCCCCGCTCCACACCCCTCGGGTCAAGAGCGGCGCCCCATTGAGCACCGTCACCCACTGCGCCGCCTGGAGCAGGGTCGTCACGATCATGGAAAGCGTGAAGATGCCGACCAGCAGCACCGTGCTGGTCACCGCCACCTGCCCCACATGGAACCAGGGGCGCCCCTCCTCCGAATACTCACCGAAGCCGAACAGCATGATGTGGTGGTTTGATTTGGTTGAAAACCGATCCCCGGGCGCCGCGCCCTCAGGCCTCCTGGCGTTTTTGCTGGCGGCAAATCCCCCGCAGCTTCAGCTCGTCGCACCGCGCCTCGATGCGGATCGCCTTGAGCGTCGGCGTAAACCCCAGGCGCCGTGAAATGCAGTCCTCCAGCACCGAGATGTGCGCGTCCTCGAACTCGACCACCTTGTCACAATCCAGGCAGATCAGGTGGTTGTGGTCGGGGCTCTCCAGGAAATTCGGATCGTAGCAGACGACATCCTTGCCTAAATCGATCTCCCGCAGCAGCCCGCACTCCACGAGCAGCGCCAGCGTCCGGTAAACCGTCGCCCGCGAGGCGGTCCGGTCGAGCTTGCGCGCCATTTCCCACAACTCCTCCGCGGTATAGTGATCTTTTGTCCCAAAAGCCGCCTCCACGATGACCTCCCGCTGGCGCGTGCGCCGCAGACCTTTGGTCATGATGAAGGCGTTGAATCGCTCTTTAATGTCCTGAAACACACCCCCACCATGCGGTGTCGCCACCCTTCAGGCAAGAAAAGATGATGGGCCGCGCCACCTCCGCCGAGCCTCCCCTTGAAATTTCGACGGCTTTCGTCGCTTGCCAAACCGCCAATTCAGGCCACAGGATGCGCCTCGCCGCCGCCGGTCCCCCACGCCGCGCCTTCCGCAACGAATCATACGCACAGCCCAATCGCCCCGCATGTCGCACGAAGCCGACTCATCCTCCACATCCTCCGACCGCGTGCCCGCCCTGGAGCACGTGGATCAATATCTTCAACTTGGCCAGCAATACGATTGCTCGGACATCCACCTGCCCACCGACAGCACCCCCCACTGGCGCCGCTTCGGCCAGCTCCAGCCGATCTGGCCCAACGCCGCCACACTCACCGCCGCGGATTGCGAGCGCCTCGCCTTCAGCTTCCTCGGCCCCAAGGAACGCGAGCGCCTCGAACAACGCGGCGACGTCGATTTCGCCTACTCCACCGAATTCGGCCGTTTCCGCGCCTCGGTCGTCCGCCAGCGCCTCGGATTCGACATGGCCTTCCGGATCATCAGCACCAAGATCCGCTCCGTCGCCGAGATCGGCCTCCCCGAGGTCTGCCGCACCCTGACCGCCTATCACAATGGCCTCGTGCTCGTCACCGGCTCGGTCGGCTCCGGAAAATCGACCACCCTGGCCGCGCTCATCAACGAGGTCAACGAGTCCCGCGATGACCACATCATCACGCTCGAAGACCCGATCGAGTACATCTTCGAATCCAAGTCCTGCCACGTGAACCAGCGCGAGGTCCACACCCACACCGAGTCCTTCGCCGCCGCCCTCCGCGCCGCCCTCCGCGAAGATCCGGACGTCATCATGGTCGGGGAAATGCGCGACCTCGAAACCATTTCGCTCGCCATCACCGCCTCGGAAACCGGCCACCTTGTCCTCGGCACCCTGCACACAGGCAACGCCCCGCGCACCCTGGACCGCGTCCTCGACGTCTTCCCGGTC
>CAZYHO010000291.1:3799-6460 GCA_964647495.1 uncultured Akkermansia sp.
GATCCGCATCATGGTCAGCGAGTCGCTCCGCGGCGTGCTCAGCCAGCAGCTCGTGCCCCGCGCCGACGGGGACGGCCGCGTCCTCGCGCTCGAAATCCTTGTCAACACACCCGCCGTGTCCAACAGCATCCGCGAGGGCAAGACATTCATGCTCCCGGGCATCATGCAGACCGGCAAAAACGTCGGCATGAAACTGATGGACGACTCGCTGCGCACCCTCTTCGAGCAACAGCTCATCAGCCAGGAGGAATGCATGATGCGTTCGGAAGACAAGACATTGATGAAGAAATACTTCGACGAGATCAACAAGTAGCCCGCCCGCCCCCGTTCCACCCATCCGTTTCCGCCTTTCGCCATGCCCAAGATCGACGAGTTGTTCAACACCCTCATCCAGAGCGGCGGCTCCGACCTCCACCTCAGCGAGGGACAGCCGCCCAAAATGCGCGTGCACGGCGCCATCCGCCGCATCAACGACACCGTGCTCGACGGCCGGACCATGCAGGAACTGCTCCGCCCGCTCTGCAACCAGCAGCAATGGGACAGATACGAGGCGCGCGGCGACCTCGACCTCGCCTACGAAATGGACGCCGAGTCCCGCTTCCGCTGCAATTACCTCAAGCAGACCGGCGGCATGGCGGCCGTCTTCCGGATCATCCCGACCAAGATCGCCAGCCTCGAGCAGCTCGGCGTCCCGAAGGTCATCGAGGAGTTCGGGAAAATGCGCTCCGGCCTCGTGCTCGTCACCGGCCCCACGGGCTCCGGGAAATCGACCACGCTCGCCGCGCTGGTCGATTTCATCAACATCAACTTCGCCCGCCACATCGTCACCGTCGAGGAGCCGATCGAGTTCGTGCACACGAACAAGAAGAGCATCATCACGCAGCGGGAAGTGCCCATGCAGACACCGTCTTTCGCGGACGGCCTGCGCGCCTCGTTGCGTGAGGACACCGATATCGTGCTCGTCGGCGAAATGCGCGACCTCGAAACAATTTCGCTGGCGCTCACCGCGGCCGAAACCGGCCTGCTCGTCTTCGGCACCCTGCACACCAACAACGCCCGCAAAACGGTCGACCGCATCATCGACGTCTTCCCCTCCGACCAGCAAAGCCAGGTGCGCACCATGCTCTCCGCCTCCCTGCGCGGCGTCGTCGCCCAGCTCCTCATGAAGCGCGCGGACGGCAAAGGCCGCGTCGCCGTCAACGAAATCCTGGTTTCGACCCCCGCCGTCGGCGCGATCATCCGCGAAGGCGCCACCCAGAAACTTTACGACGTGATCACCTCCGGCAAACAGTACGGCATGCAGTTCATGGACGAGGCCATCCGGCAAAAACTCTTCCAGAATACCGTCACGCCGCTGGAAGCTTACATGAAGGCGATCGACAAATCCTCCTTCCGCCAATACCTGCCGAAGGAGCACGAGAACATCGGCAAGCAGTCCGAAGGCGGCAAGCAGGGTCGCCCCGGATGAGCCAGCGCGCATGATCGACCCGAACCGCCCCTTGCGCATCGTCATCGCCTGCGGTGGCACCGGCGGACACCTGTTCCCGGGCATCGCCGTCGCCCAGGTACTGTGGGGTCGCGGCCACGACTCCCTGCTGCTCATCTCGGAAAAGCAGGTCGACGCCACCGCCGCCCTGGACCATCCCGATCTGGAGTTCAAATCGATCCCCGCCGTCGGGCTGCCGGCACTCTGCTCTCCCCGTGTCTTCTCGTTCGCCTGGAAATTCTGGCGCACATGCCGGCTGACGCGCGCGATCGTGCGCGACTTCCGCGCCGACGCCGTGCTCGGCATGGGCGGGTTCACGTCGCTGCCGCCCGCCCTGGCCGGCCGCCGGCTCCGCGCCCGCACGTTCATCCACGAGTCCAACGCCATCCCCGGCAAAGCCAACCGGCTCACCGCCCGCTTCAGTGACGTCGTGCTGCTCGGGCTCCCGGAATGCGCCAGCCACTTTCCCGGCAAACGCACCCATGTTGTCGGCACCCCGCTGCGCGCCGCCATGCGCGATCCGGTGGACCGCGAAGCCGCCTTCCGGGCATTCTCCCTCGACCCGTCCAGGCGGACACTGCTCGTCATGGGCGGCAGCCAGGGCGCGCGCGGCGTAAACCGCGCCGTCATCGCCGCCCTGCCGCACCTCGACCCATCCGCCCACCAACTCCTCTGGCTCACCGGCCATGAAGACGAAGAGGAAGCGCGCGACGCCCTGGCAGACAGCCCGCTCCCGGGTTTCATCGCGCCATTCTACGCCCACCTGGAAAAAGCCTACGCCATCGCCGACCTCTGCATCGCGCGCTCCGGCGGCTCCAGCCTCGCCGAACTCGCCCACTTCGGCATCGCCACCATCCTCATCCCGCTGCCCACCGCCGCCGAAGACCACCAGACGAAAAACGCCCTCGCCTTCTCGAAACACGACGCCGCCATCCTCCTCACCCAGTCCGACGCCGCCCATTCCCTCGGCCCGCTCATCCGCGACCTCTTCGCCGACGACACCCGCCGCCTCGCGCTCGCCTCGCGCCTCCGCGCCCTCGGCGTCAGCAATGCCGCACAGAAAGTCGCCGATGTCGTGGAAGACGTCACCCGCGGCGACAGCGGTCCCTGATCGCCGGCCCGGATCTGGAGCCTCCAATTGAAGGCACATGTTTCGCAGATACACAGTCCCGCAG
>CAZYHO010000292.1:0-6147 GCA_964647495.1 uncultured Akkermansia sp.
CGAACCACGAACCACGAACCACGAACCACGAACCACGAACCACGAACCATGAACCGTGCTCCCCTCATCCGTTCTTGAAATCGGTGTCGGATCGGGGAATTTGAACGCTGTCCGCCTGGTGGCGGTCTTACTTCCCCGAATCTCCGAAACCACAGACTCCCCGCCATGAAACTGCAAACTCATTCCCACCGCGCCCGCGCCCGGGGCTTCACCCTGGTTGAAATCGTGCTCGTGCTCGCCATCATCGCCCTGCTTCTCGGCTTTGCCGTCAGGGGGCTGGTCGGTGTGCTCGACCAAGGCAAGGACGTGCGCGCTCGCGCCGATATCGACACTTTCGGCACCGCGCTCATCGCCTATAACAGTGTCGCATTGAGGTTC
Organism: uncultured Akkermansia sp.; assembly: GCA_964647495.1. Classification (GTDB taxonomy): domain Bacteria; phylum Verrucomicrobiota; class Verrucomicrobiia; order Verrucomicrobiales; family V1-33; genus CAJBME01. Next base: position 379 of record CAZYHO010000292.1, read on the forward strand.
CCGACGACCGAGCAAGGGCTCAAGGCGCTCGTCGACAAGCCGACCTCCGCTCCCGCGCCGTATCAGTGGCGCCGCATGATGGAGGAGATCAAACCCGATCCCTGGGGCAACGACTATTATTACTACTTCCCGAGCAAGAAGGGCCAGAGCAAACCCGACATCGGTTCGAAGGGGCCGGACGGCCTCGAGGGGACCGAGGACGATATCGGGAACTGGTCGCCCAAATGATCCGGTGTTCCTGACGGATCGCTCCTGACCAATGAAACAGCACCGCACCGCTCCTGGTTCCTGCTGCGGCGCTCGCGGTGGCGAGCGCCGGCCGGGTGGCGCTTGCGTGCCGGTCCGGCCGGCCGGAGGTTCGCCTCGCTGTTCGCGCCGCGGTTTTACGCTGATCGAAATCGTCATCACGCTGTCGATCGTGGCTCTGCTGATCGCCGTGGCGGTTGGATCCACGATTTCCCTGGGCCACACGCGGGCGCTCGAGGAGCCGATCAGCAAGGTGCAGGAGTTCGCCAGGAAAGCGCGGAACCTGGCCATCCTCGAACAACGCCCCTACATGGTGGAAATCATGCCGCATTCGGTCGCCGTGTACTCCCTGGTTTCGCCTGGCGGAGAGACTGCCGGCGGGTTCGGAGCCGCGCAGGAGGCGGTGCCTCGCGGGCGGATCGACCACTATTCGTTCGAGCCCGACGTGGTATTCACTGTGCGGCGGTGGCGGTCGAACGAATTTGCGCCGCCCAGCCGCCAGGTGTGGGTCTTCGAGCGCAGCGGGTTGTGCGAACCGCTGGCGGTGCGAGCCGACAGCGCGCACGGCTTCGTCGAGATTTCCTTCAACGCGCTCGACGCACACGTGGAAGACAAAGCTTCAGAAATCCGATGACCACCACCTGCCCGCCAGTCCCGATGAAATTCCGGCGCGCCACATCGCCCGGGAAAGGCCTTCCTTTGCGCGGGCGCCGCGCGGGGGAGGCGGGTGTGGCGCTGATCGAGGTCATTCTCGCGGTGGCGCTCTTCGGGATGGCGGCGCTCGGGTTGTTGCGCGCCCTGACGACCATGGCCCAGGCGGCCAATACCGCGAAGGTGGAGCTGCGCATGGTGTCCGTGCTGGAATCCACGCTGACCCAGTTTGCGCGGCAGCCGCGCCTGGAGGAAACGGCGCGCCCGATCACCAGCGAACAGGATGAAACCGGCGTCTGGACCGAGACGACCATCCTCGAAATGAACGAGAAGAACGGCAACCTGCTCCAGACCGATGAAGGCGAGCAGGGTGGTCGCCAGCCTTTGCAGCAGATGTACCACATCATCGTGAGGGCCTATTGGGAACTGGGCACCCAGCGCGCCGAGGCCATGGCCGAAATGTTCCGCTACGGACCGCTTTTCCAACAGGTCGGCGCCCAGGCCGCCCCCGCACCATGAACCAGATCATCAGCCCCCTCGCCGTGGATTCTCCGCCGGCACCGCTCGCGCCGGCCGGCGGGCGCGGCGGCTTGCGGGGGCGTGGCGTGCGCGCTGGCTTCACGCTGATCGAGGTCGTGCTGGCGCTGGCGATCACCGGGCTGCTGCTCGCGGGCGTGTTTTCGGTGGCCTCGTCGGCGACCACGATGGCCAGGGAAGTGGCGACCAGCCAGGAGCGCGTGATGGTCAGCCAGAGTCTGCTCGGCTTGCTGCGGCGCACGTTCGAGCAGGTGCCAGGCAACGCGAGTGTCGAACTGAAGCTGACGGGTCCGGGTTCCGGGCAGTCCGTGTTTTCCGATGTGGTGTTTCGCGACTTCCCGATGGCTTTCGCGTGGGCGGGCGTCGAGGCCGGGGCCAAAACCGTGATCTTTCGCACCATGCAGGACCCGGCCGGCTTGATGGCCGCGCGCGTGCTCTACCTCACCGAGGATCAGGCGGAAGCATACGACAACAACCGCCTCCGCGAAGACGATACCGTCGCGGGATTGACCCTCCTGACCGGCATCGGCCTCTGCACCTGGCACTTCTGGGATGACCGCACCGAGGAATGGGTGGACGAATGGAATCCACAGCGCTTCGCCAACCGCCGGCCCAGCCTGGTCAACCTCTACTTCCGCTTCGCCGGCCAGGATAGCATGGGCGAAAACATCACGTTCTGGATCCCGACGATGGCCAACCCCAGCTCATACACGAATGCCGCTGCGAATCGCGGCGGCAGGCCGGGCGGAAATCAAGGCGGCCAGGGCGGCGGCCCCGGCGATGGTCCTGGTGGCCCGGGCGGTGGCCCGGGAGCCGGTCCGGGCGGCGGCGGTCCCGGCGGCGGCCAGCCGGGTCTGAATCGCCCTGGCGGTGGCCGCGGGGGTGGCCCGCCCGGTGGCGGCGGTGGCCGTGGCGGCGGTGGTGGTGGTCGCGGTGGTCCCGGCGGCGGTGGTGGCGGCGGTCGCGGACCTGGCGGTGGCCCGGGCATTCCAGGCGGCGGCGGACGTTGACCGGAGCGCCGCAGTCAACTGCGGCTCGTCGGCCCGGCCGCGGAGCCGATCAAGAATACAGGGTCCCTTGGGTCCCTTGAGTCCCTTGCCGGAAATATCAGGCGTGCACCACCCGCCAATGTGCCGCGCACACAGTGTCAATTTGGCGCGGCACGGTGCCAGGATGTCGCTGAAACCGGCGGTCGATCCGGCATGCGAGATCGCTCGTCAAAGATACAAGTCATTCAACGTGAATGAAATATGTCAATGTGGCAGCGGACGGCACGAAAGGTGCGACGTGTTACCATCCTTCAACCCGGACGCACACTTACATGGCAAAAATTCTTGGCATTGACCTCGGCACCACCAACTCCTGCATGGCCGTCATGGAAGGCGGCCAGGCATCCGTGCTCGAGAACGCGGAAGGCGCGCGCACTACGCCGTCGGTCGTCGCTTTTGCCAAGACCGGCGAACGGCTGGTCGGTCAGGCCGCCAAGCGCCAGGCCATCACCAATCCGAAGAACACGATTTTCTCGGCCAAGCGCCTGATCGGCCGCAAGTACGACGAGTTGACGGAAGCCGACAAGTCGGTGCCTTACAGTATCGTCAGAGCCTCCAATGGCGACGCCCACATCGAAGTCGAGGTGGCCGGCGAGAAAAAACTGTACAGCCCACAGGAGATCGGGGCGATGGTGCTCGCCAAACTGAAGGCGGACGCCGAAGCCAAGCTCGGCGAGTCCATCATCGAAGCCGTCATTACCGTGCCGGCATACTTCAACGACGCCCAGCGCAACGCCACCAAGGCCGCGGGCGAAATCGCCGGCCTCAAGGTCCGCCGCATCATCAACGAGCCGACCGCCGCTTCCCTCGCCTACGGCCTCGACAAGAAGAAAAACGAAAAGATCGCCGTCTATGACCTTGGCGGCGGGACGTTTGACATCTCCGTCCTCGACATCGGCGACGGCGTCTTCGAAGTCCTCGCCACCAATGGCGATACCCATCTCGGTGGTGATGACTGGGACAACCGGCTGATCGACTGGATCGCCGACGATTTCCGCAAGGAGACCGGCATCGAACTCAAGGGCCAGGCCGACGCCATGCAGCGCATCAAGGAAGAAGCCGAAAAAGCCAAGATCGCGCTCAGTTCAGCCCAGACGTACGACATCAACCTGCCGTTCATCACGGCTGACCAGACCGGCCCGAAACACATCCAGAAGTCGCTGTCGCGCTCGCAACTCGAGCAACTCACCGATGACCTCTTCGAGCGCACCGTGGGTCCGGTTCAGAAAGTGCTCGCCGACGCCAAGCTCCCCACCACCCAGATCGACGAACTCGTGCTCGTCGGCGGCATGACGCGCATGCCGAAAGTCATCGAAACCGCGCGCAAACTCGCCGGCAAGGAGCCGCACAAGGGCGTCAATCCGGACGAGGTCGTCGCCATCGGCGCCGCCGTCCAGGCGGGCGTCCTCCAGGGTGACGTCAAGGACGTGCTCCTGCTCGATGTCACGCCGCTCACGCTCGCCATCGAAACCGCCGGGAACATCGCCACCGCCATGATTCCCCGCAACACGACCATCCCGGCCAAAAAACAGCAGATCTTCTCGACCTTCGCCGACAACCAGACCGGCGTCGAAATCGTCATCCTCCAGGGCGAACGCCCCATGTCGCGCGACAACAAGGTGCTCGGCACCTTCAAGCTCGACGGCATCGAGCCCGCCCCGCGCGGCATCCCGCAAATCGAAGTCACCTTCGACATCGACGCGAACGGCATCCTGCACGTCTCGGCACAGGACAAGAAAACCGGCAAGCAGCAGAAGATTTCCATCGCCGGATCCAGCGGCCTCACCCAGGAGGAAATCGAGAAAGCCCGGCGCGACGCCGAACTCCACGCCGCCGAGGACGCCCGCCGCAAGGAACTCGTCGAAGCCAAAAACAACGCCGAAAACCTCGTCTATCAGGTCGAAAAAGGCCTCGCCGAACTCGGGGACAAGGCGACCGACGATCAGAAACAACCGATCACCGACCTGCTCGGACAGCTCAAAACCGCCCTCGCCCAGGATGACCTCGAGGCCATCAAGGCGCGCAGCGGCGAACTCCAGGAACTTTTCGCCAATGCCAGCAGCCAGTTCGCCGCCTCGGCCGCGGCCGCCCCGCAGACCGACTCATCGAGCGCCGGTCCCGAGGACGACGCGCCGCCGGCCTCCGAACCCAAGCAGGCCAACGCCAAGGTCGTCGACGCCGATTTCGAAGTCGTCGACGACAGAAAGTGAAAGACTCACGGGGGAGGTGAGAAGACATCGACGAATGCAGACGCAGTGAGCCGATGGCGGCGCGCCGGAACGGAACGTTTTCCGCGCCGGAGCCGCCTCGGAAATCCGGTCACCGCATCCGCCGGGCCTTCGATCCATCCCCGACATCCCACAAACACAACCCGCAATAAAAAGCAAGACAGACCCTATGGCACAGAAAATCAAACCCATGGGCCAGCGAGTGCTCGTTCAACGCCTCGAGGCCGAAGAACGGAGTTCCGGTGGCATCGTTCTCCCTGACAATGCCAAGGAGAAGCCGCAGGAAGCGGAAGTCATCGAACTTGGCACCGGCGGCAAGGATGAGGACGGCAAGCCGATCGAATTCACCGTCAAGAAAGGCGACATCGTCCTCATTTCCAAGTACGGAGGCACCGATGTCAAGGTGAACGGCAAGGATCTGCTCATCATCAGCGAAAACGACATCCTCGGCATCATTCAAAAATAACCCCGCCTGAACCCGTCAATCCTGTAAAAATCACAACCTAACAACTATGGCTAAACAACTTATATTTGATGAAAGCGCGCGTCACGCGCTGCTGCGTGGCGTCGAGAAACTCGCCCGCGCCGTCAAGTCGACCCTCGGGCCGGCCGGCCGCAATGTCATTCTCGACAAGAAATTCGGCTCGCCCACCATCACCAAGGACGGTGTCACCGTGGCCAAGGAAATCGAACTGGACGACCCCTACGAAAACATGGGCGCCCAGCTCGTCCGCGAAGTGGCCAGCAAGACCAGCGACGTGGCCGGTGACGGCACCACCACCGCGACCGTGCTCGCCGAAGCCATCTACAAGGAAGGCTTGCGCAACGTGGCCGCCGGCGCCAACCCGACGTCCCTCCAGCGCGGCATCCTCAAGGCCTCGGACGCCGTGGTCGAGAAGCTCGCCACCATTGCCACCAGGGTGACGGACTCCAAGGAAGTCGCCCAGGTCGCCACCGTCTCCGCCAACTGGGACAAGGAGATCGGCAAAATCATCGCCGATGCCATGGACAAGGTCGGCAAGGACGGCACGATCACCGTGGAGGAAGCGAAATCGATC
>CAZYHO010000292.1:6157-6453 GCA_964647495.1 uncultured Akkermansia sp.
GCCCTCGACCACGTCGAGGGCATGCAGTTCGACAAGGGGTATCTGTCCCCCTATTTCGTGACGAACGCGGAGACGATGGAGTCGGTGCTCGACAACGCGTACCTGCTCATCCACGAGAAGAAGATCTCCAACCTCAAGGACATGCTTCCCCTGCTGGAGAAAGTGGCCAAGAGCGGCCGCCCGCTCCTCATCATCGCCGAGGACGTGGAAGGCGAGGCGCTCGCCACGCTGGTCGTCAACAAGCTGCGTGGCACGCTGAACGCCGTCGCCGTGAAGGCGCCCGGATTCGGTGACCG
>CAZYHO010000293.1:0-6414 GCA_964647495.1 uncultured Akkermansia sp.
AACCATGAACCATGAACCATGAACCATGAACCATGAACCATGAACCATGAACCAGGAACCAGGAACCGTGTAAACCCTTGCTTGCAATTGCGGATTATGTCGTAGTCTGCGCGTTCACGACCGATCCTGTCGCTGGAAGGAGCCCCCGGTGGCGGCAGGAGGATGAGGGGGGCGCTGTCGGAAGTGAATCAACCAACAACCCAACCTGCAACCCACTTGCCGGGGTGGACTGACCGACCCGGCGTTAAAGCATTATGGCAATCTCCGCCGAACTCGAGGCCCTTATGGCCGGATCGTTCAAGGACCTGCGCGAAAACTCCATCGTCAAAGGCCACATTATAGACATCAAGCCGCAAGTCGTACTCGTCGACATCGGCTACAAATCCGAGGGGGTGATCCCGTCATCGGAGTTTGAGGACGAGGACATCCAGATCGGGGACGAGGTGGAGGTGCTGCTGGAGAAGCTGGAGAACGACGAGGGGATGGTGGTGGTTTCGAAGGAGAAGGCGGCGCACAAGCAGAACTGGGACAAGATCGTGAAGGTCTTCAACGAAGGTGGCCTGGTGAAGGGCAAGGTGAAGGCAGTGGTGAAGGGCGGGCTGACGGTGAACGTCGGCGTCGAGGCATTTTTGCCCGGCTCGCAGGTGGACATCATTCCGCCGAAGGAGCTGGACGGGTACGTGGGCAATGTTTACGAGTTCAAGATCGTCAAGATCAACGACGACCGGAAGAACATCGTGTTGAGCCGCCGCGAGGTGATCGAGGCCGAGCGCGCGGAGCAGCGCCAGCGGTTCCTGGAGACCGTGAAGGCGGGGGACCGGGTGACCGGCGCCGTCAAGAACATCACGGATTTCGGGGCGTTTGTGGACCTGGGCGGCATGGACGGGCTGCTGCACATCACGGACATGTCGTGGGGCCGCCTGAACCATCCGAGCGAAATGCTGGTGATCGGGCAGATGCTCAACGTAATCATCCTGGACGTGAACAAGGAGAAGGAGCGCGTGAGCCTGGGCCTCAAGCAGCTCCAGTCCAACCCCTGGGAGAATATCGAGTCGAAGTTCCCGATCGGCCACCACGTCAAGGGGAAGATCACGAAGCTGGTTCCGTACGGGGCGTTTGTGGAGCTTTCCGAAGGCGTCGAGGGCCTGGTGCACGTCTCGGAACTGAGCTGGACCAAGCGCATCACGCGGCCGAGCGACGTGCTCAGCCTGGGCCAGGAGATCGAGGCCGTGGTGCTTCAGATCAACAAGGAGGAGCAGAAGATTTCGCTGGGGGTGCGCCAGCTCGAAGCCAACCCGTGGGACGATATCGACGCCCGCTTCCCGATCGGCTCGCGCATCAAGGGCAAGGTGCGCAACCTCACCGCCTACGGCGCCTTCGTCGAACTCGAAGAAGGCATCGACGGCATGGTGCACGTCTCCGATCTTTCGTGGACGCGCAAGGTCAACCACCCGTCCGAAATGCTCAAGAAGGGCGACGAGGTCGAGGCGCAGGTCCTCGAAATCGACAAGCCGAACCAGCGGATCTCGCTCGGCATCAAGCAGGCCGAAACCGATCCGTGGTCGGTGATCGAGACCAAGTTCAACGTCGGCGACGTCGTCAAGGGCACCGTGACCAAGATCGCCAGCTTCGGCGCGTTCGTGCAGCTCCAGGACGACATCGACGGACTGGTGCACATTTCGCAGCTTGCCGACGAGCACGTCGCGCGGGTGAAGGACGTGATCAAGGTCGGCCAGGAGGTCGAGGCGCGCGTCATCAAGGTGGACAAGGCCGAGCGCCGCATCGGATTGTCCATCAAGGCGATGGCGTATGACGAAGCGCAGCTCAAGCGCGAGGCGGCCGCGTTCGACGCGCTGCGCCCGAGCACTGATCTGGTGGGGCTTGAAGAAGCCTTCCGCTTCGCCACCGGCGGCGGCGGCGCGACACCCGCGCAGACCGAGGAATGGCGCCCGGGGGACAAGTGAGCGCGGCGATCGAGGGTGACCGGAGTTGCCTGCTGCGTGTGTATCAAGCGGGCGGCGGATATTGTTACTGCTGTGTCGCATTGCGGTGTGCGGCGTGGCGGGGCAAACAACCCGCCTTCCGGTTGCCAACGGTCTCATTGTGACAAGTCAGACACGTTCCCTCGAGTGATGTGTCAACGAAGTGGAGAAACACGGAGCCTCATGTGGAATCGTCCTCCACATCAGAGGGCTTTGCGGTGCGATTGTTTTCATCTGACTTCCACCGAGGGAGCGGGCACAGGCGAATCGAGGCGCGTTCTTGACCGTCAGACTTGATCCGTATGGGCTGCGCATCGAAGTTGAAGGAGGAGATCCTCTCAATCTCCTCAAGTGCCTGGCGGCCCTCAGGAGGACGCAGCAAACCGGATTCCGGCCCGCCAGGATTCCGGGATCGAAGGAACAAACGCCGGTTCGCGGTCGAATCTGTGCGCTTCGCAAGAGCGTCGCGGCGATCAAGAAGGCTCAAGACAAGTTGCATCGGAAAGCGAGCAAGAACGGGACCAACCTGCAATCTGAGACTCTCCTCTGCGCAACGGTGACTGCCGCTTCGCTCCCCGGGTTTGCGCTGAAGGTCGCCGATTTCTTCGCGTGATCGGACCTGGGACGATGTGCGGCCGGCGGCCACCGGGAACGAATCGGTTGCCGAACGGCGTGTGGCTGTGAATGGTCGGCGCGCACTGGCGCCGCGCGCCGCACCGCCGTTCATGACCGAATATTCGCCCGATCTCGTTACCGGACGCCCGTGGCGACGCGGGTTCTGGTCGCTCATGGCGACGCAGTTTCAGGGCGCGTTCTCCGACAACACGCTCAAGCAACTGGTGATCTTTCTGGTGATGGCGCAGCACTGGCCGAAGGAGCGGCTGGACAAACTGGTGAGCGACGCCGGGGTGTATTTCGCGGTGCCGTTCCTGTTGTTTTCGGCGTATGGCGGCTGGATGGCGGACCGCTTCAGCAAGCGCTCCGTCATGGTGTGGACGAAGGTCGCGGAAGTCGGGATCATGGTGTTCACGATGTACGCGCTGGCCAGCGGACGGCTGCCGCTGCAATTGGTGTCGATCGGCCTGATGGGGGCGCAAAGCGCGTTTTTCGCCGCCTCGAAATACGGCTCGCTGCCCGAACTTGTGCCGTTGCCGCGGGTCACGTGGGCCAATGGCATCCTGGAAATGCTCACCTTCCTCGCCATCATCCTCGGCACACTCGGCGCCGGCCTGCTCGCCACCGTGTTTGGCCAAAGTCCGGTCTGGTCGGGCGTGGTCCTGCTGGTGCTGACTGTGGCGGGGCTGGCCGCCAGCCTGGGGATCGCGCACCGGCCGGCGGCTTCGCCACACAAACCATTCAGGATCAATTTTCTAGGTGACATGTGGCGCGAGTGCGCCTACATGCGCCAGGACCGCGACCTGTGGCGCGCGAATCTCGGGAACATGCTGTTCTTTTTCATCGCGGCGCTGGTGCAGATGAATCTGCTGTTGTACGCCAGTCATGTGCTCAAGGTGGAACCGCTGGAAAACAGCACGCTGCAGGCGGCGCTCGCCATCGGCATCGGGATCGGCAGCCTGCTCGCGGGCAAGCTCAGCCACGATCATGTGGAGTACGGGCTGGTGCCGGTCGGAGCGTTCCTGCTGGCGGCGATGTGCGGCGTGGCCGGCTGGCCCGGGCTGCCGAAGCCTGTGTTCATGGCGGCACTGGTGCTGGTGGGTGTGGGGGGCGGACTGTTTATCGTGCCGCTGGCGGCCATCCTGCAGCACCGCCCGTCGCCGGACCGCAAGGGCGCCGTGCAGGGGACGGCGGCCTGGCTTTCGTGGATCGGGATCGTGGCCGCCGCCGTGCTGCAGAAACAACTGAGCGTCGCCCTCGGCTGGGGGCCGGGCGCGATCTTTTGGTTCTGCGGGGTGGCCGCCCTGCTCAGCGGCGCCTATATCATCCATTCGAGGCCGGGTACGCTGACCGGCCTGTGGGGCAGGATACACGGGCGTTCCCAGGCATCATGATTTCCATCCGCGAGCTGACCAAACGTTTCGGCGACCAGACCGCCGTCGACGCGCTGACTCTGGACATCCCCGCCGGCCAGATCGTCGGGTTGCTCGGGCCCAACGGCGCCGGCAAGTCGACCACTCTCAAGATGCTCACCGGCATGATCACGCCGACGAGCGGCACCGCCGTGATCGCCGGCCACGACCTGCGCGAAGCGCCGCTCGAGGTGAAACGCCACGTCGGATTCGTGCCCGAGTCCGGCGCGTTGTACGAGGCGCTGACGGGCATGGAGTTTCTCGAAATGGTGGCCGCGCTGTACGGCATCCCGGCGCCCGCGGCGCGCGAGCGCATCGCGGAATTCCTCGCGTTTTTCGACCTGGGCATGGCGACGCTGACCGACAAGCTGCTCGCTGCCTACAGCAAAGGGATGCGCCGGAAGGTCGTCATCATCGCCGCCCTGCTGCACAATCCGCCGGTCATCTTTTTTGACGAGCCGCTCGACGGACTGGACGCCAATGCCGCCGTCGGATTCAAGGCGCTCATTCAGTCGCTGGCCCGCTCAGGCCGCGTTGTCGTCTACAGTTCGCATGTGCTCGACGTGGTCGAACGCGTGTGCGACCGCGTGGTTCTCATCGATCGCGGGCGGCTGATCCTGGACGGCGCGCCGGATGCCCTGCTCGCGGAGCATGGAGACGCCACGCTGGAGCGGTTGTTCACGCGCCTGACTGGCGGGCACGCGCTCGAGGAGAAAGCGGCCACCTTTGCACGCACCTTCGAATGATGGCCGGACGGAATGGCGGAAACGGCGAGGCGGACGGGCGCGAGCCATCCGCCCAGTGGGTGCTGAGCAGGCTCTTCCTGAAACTCTTCCTGCGCGGGCGCCCGCGTTCGAAGCCGAAGGGGGCCGGGATCGGAGTGGACATCCGGATGGCCGGCCTGCTCGTGCTTTACACGCTGCTCGGCGTGGTGGCGCTGACCACGCTGAAGCTCGGTGTCTTCGAGCGGAGTTCCACGCTGCACGCGTTCACGTTCATGATGGTCGGCATCATGATGGCCGGGTCGAGCGGGACGCTTCTTTTCAATGCCGAAGAGGCGGACATCCTGCTGCACCGGCCGGTCACGCCGAGGGCGCTGCTGGGAGCCAAGGTTTCGGTGCTTGTGGCGATGGGTGGCACGCTGGCGGTGGCGCTGAACCTTGTCGGGCTGGGGCTCGGTGTTTTCGGGCCGAATGGAACCTGGCTGTTTCTTCCGGCGCACCTGCTGGGGCTCGTGTTGCAGGTGATTTTCGCGGCCAGCCTCGTCACGCTGGCCTACGGACTGTGCCTGCGGTGGTTCGGGCGCGAGCGGCTGGACAATTTCATCACGGCCGCCCAGGTGCTCGTGGCCGTCGGCGCCATGCTGGCCGGCCAGTGGATCCCGCGCGTGCTCACGAAAGTCGACAGTCACGCCGTGGAATCGGCGATGGGGTGGATGGCCGTGTTGCCCCCCTCGTGGTTTGGCGCGCTGACGGCATTGCTGGCGGGGGAGCCGGCCAGCCGGTCCACGGTGGCCCTGGCCGCCTGGGGCCTGGTGGCGACCGGGCTGGTGGCGTGGCTCGCTCTGAGCCGGCTCGCCGCCTCGTACGGGGAAGGGCTGATGGCACTCAACGAAGCGGGGCCGGCCGCCGTTCGCACGGCCGGCGGGCACGGGCGCCATGTCAGCCGCGTGGCCGGCTGGCCGCTCGTCCGGCGCTGGATCGCCGATCCGGTCGAACGCGCCGCCTTCACGCTGACGGCGGCCGGCCTCTGGCGCGCGCGCGACGTGAAACTGCGCATTTATCCGCAGCTTGCGCAGTTGTGCGCTTATCCGCTGGTCTTTCTGGTCGCCGTGCCCGGCAGCAATCATGCGCATGGCGAGCGCCTGGGATTCGGCGTGGCTTTCGCCGGCTCGATGGCGTCGACCATGGTCTTCAACACGCTCGAGATGCTCCGGTTTTCGGACCACTGGCGCGGCTCGGACATCTTCCGGATCGCGCCGCTCGCCTCGCCGGCCCCGCTCTTTCACGGCGCGCGCAAAGCGGTCCTGCTCCTCCTCTGCGGTCCGGTCATGCTCATCCTCACCACCGTGCTCGTCCTTTGGAAAGGATGGGCCGGCGGAGTCGTGCTCCTCCTCCCGGGCTTCGTCGCCATGCCTCTCTTCGCCATGCTCCCCGGCCTCTGGCACACGCTCGTCCCGTTCTCCGAACCGCCCGAACAGGCGAAAAACCTCAGCGCCGGCTGCCTCCGCATGATCGTTGTCCTCGTCGCCGCTCTCGTCATCGCCGCCGCCGCCTGGTGGGCCGACACACGCGGCTGGCTCGGCCTCCTCCTCATCGTCGAAGCCGCCGCCGTCGCCATCGCCACAGGCGCCCTCCGCCTCGGCATCGACGGCCGCCCGTGGCCACGCCACGAGAACTGAGCCG